>JAGACN010000030.1 GCA_017614095.1 Clostridia bacterium
CGATGGCCTACCTGAACGACGCGGAAGACGTCGGCGAGGAGGTGCGCGCCATGGTCGACGAATACGGCGAGGCGCCGAACATCTCCGGACTGGCGCCCATGTACAACCATCTGCCCTACATCGAATCCACCAAGCAGGTGGAGGAATGCCGGAAAGCCGGCGCGAAGGGCGTCGCCTTCTTCTGCGCGGGCAATTTCGACGAAGAACAGCTGCTCCATCTGAAGGAGGGCGTGTTCCGCAGGAAATAGGGCCTGAAAGAGAAAGATCCGTCTTGGAACGGTTTGCGCCGCGCGGTATTTGCTGCGCGGCGCTTCTGTTTTAAAGGATCTGGAAAATGTAGAATTTGAGGTAGGCGGTCTCCGGGACCGACCAGAGGACCGGATGATCCCTGCCCTGCTGCCGGGCCTCGATCTGCTTGAGCTGGACGGACGCCGCAGCCGCCGCGTCGGAAAGCATGGACCGGAACAGCCCGTCCGTCATGAAATGCGAGCAGGAGCAGGTGGCCAGATAGCCCCCGCGCGGCAGGATCTTCATAGCCGCATAATTGATCCGCCGGTAGCCCAGATAGGCGTTTTTGACCGTGTCGCCGCTCTTGGTGAAAGCGGGCGGATCCAGCACGATCAGGTCGAACGGCTTCTGTTTTCTGTCCAGCAGATCCTGAAGGTAGTCGAACGCGTCGGCGCAGACGAATGCGATCCGGTCCGAAAAGCCGTTCAGTTCCGCGTTCGTTCCAGCCGTCTTCAGCGCCTCCTCCGAGACGTCCACCGCCGTGACGGACGACGCGCCTCCGAACGCGGCGTTCAGCGCGAACGAGCCCGTATGGGTAAAGCAGTCCAGCACCCGTTTTCCTTTCGACAGACTGCAAACCGCCTGCCGGTTCCATTTCTGGTCCAGAAAATACCCGGTCTTCTGGCCGCGGACGTAATCGACCAGATAGCGGACGCCGTTCTCCTCGATGAGGACGGTCCCGTCCGTGTCCGTCCGCAGCCCGTCGAAGGCATAGAACCCGCAAAAGGGCTCCATCCCTTCCAGCGCGCGGACCGGGGCGTCGTTCCGCTCGTACAGGACGGAAACGGTCTCGCCCTCCTCTTTGAGCAGACGGATCAGGATCGGGAAGAGCAGATCCTTCCGTCTTTCGATGCCCAGAGACAGCGTTTCGGAAACGAGCACGTCCCCGAACTTGTCCAGCGTCCAGCCCGGGAACTGGTCCGCTTCGCCGAAGATGAGGCGGCAGCAGGACAGACCGCCGCAGACGGTCTTCCGGTAGTCGAGCGCGTAGCGGATGCGCCGCTCCCAGAAGGCTTCGTCGAACGTCTGGTTCGGGTCCCGGCAGATCAGCCGGACGCGGATCTTGGAGCGGTCGTTGACGAAGCCGGTCCCCAGCCAGCTGCCCTTTCCGGTGACGACGTCGACCAGGTCCCCGTTTTCATAACTCCCGCAGGCAGCGGCCGTATCCTCGCCGTACACCCAGGGATGTCCGCTCCGGATGCGTTTTTCCGCCTTCGGATCCACCGTGATCCTGCAAAATCGGCGTTCCATGCGTTCCTCTTTCTCCCGCCCGAGAGCGGCTTTTTTCTTCGCTTTCCACTATACCTCACGCCAAACGTTTTTGTCAACCGAGAACGAACATTTTTGCTTGCATTTCCGCCTTTCCTGTGTTAAAGTGAAAGCAGAAAGAACACGGAGGTGTCCCATGCCGAAACCCCTTCAGGTGCATATCAAACTGACTGATCCGAACGCGACGGTGCCGTCCTACGCGACCGCGCATTCCGCGGGGGCGGATCTCTATCTGTGCGCGGAAAGCGACCTGACCGTTTCGCCCGGCGAGACGGTGCTGGCCCATACCGGCGTTTCCATGGAGATCCCCGAAGGCTACGTCGGCCTCATTTTCGCCCGGAGCGGCCTGGCGACGAAACGGCATCTGGCGCCCGCGAACAAGGTCGGCGTCATCGACAGCGACTACCGCGGCGAGATCATGGTCCCGGTGCACAACCACGGACAGGAGACCCAGACGGTCCGTCCGGGCGAGCGCATCGCGCAGATGGTCTTCCTGGAATACGGAAAGGCGGATTTCGTCTGTCTCGACGAACTGAACGAAACGGACCGCGGAACCGGCGGATTCGGCTCGACGGGTACCGTGTGATGCGGTATCCCATCCTCTTTTTCGACCTGGACGGCACGCTGGCGGACACGACGGAAGGCGTTCTCAACGGCGTCCGCTACGCGCTGGAGAACATGGGCCGTCCGGTCCCCTCTCCGGAGGAACTGCGTCCGTTTATGGGTCCCCCGCTGACCGAGTCCTTCGAACGGTTCACCGGCATGAGCCCGGAAGACGCCAAAAGAGCGGAAGACCTTTACCGCGTCTACTACCGCGACAAAGGCATCTTCGAAACGAAGGAATACCCCGGCATGCGGGAACTCCTGCAGACGCTGAAAGACACCCCCTACCGGATGGCGGTCGCCACGTCCAAACTGGAACCAAACGCGCTGAACGTGCTGGGATCCTTCGGTTATCTGCCCTTCTTCGAAACGGTCTCCGGCTCCACGAAAGACGGTTCCGTCTCCTCCAAGACGGACGTCATCCTGCAGGCGCAGCGCCGGATGGACTGCGGCGACCCGTCGGCGATCCTGATGATCGGCGACCGGAAATACGACATCCTCGGAGCGCACGCGCTGGGTCTGGCCGCGGCCGGCATCTATACCGGCACGGCGGACGACAAGGAGCTGGAAGACGCCGGCGCGGATTACGTCGTCCATTCGCCGGAAGCGCTGCTGGACCTGCTCCTGCTTATCCTCGATCTTTGATGATTCCGGAGGTTCGTCATGCAAACCACTTCACCCAACTGGCCGCTCGGCATCTCCACCTGTTCGTTCGGCTATCTGGACGAGTCCGTCTTTAAAGCCTATGCGGATGTGGGCGCTTTAATGGAGATCTCTCTGTCCACGGACCAGTGCAGGCAGCTGGACTGGGCGTCCATCTCCGTCTTTTCCGCGCGCTACGGCGTCCCCGTCCGATCCTTCCACCTGCCCTTCTATCCGTTCGAGCACAACAATCTCGCCAGCCCGGACGCCGCTGTCCGGAAGGAAACGGTCGCTTTTCACGCGGAATACCTCCGGAAGATCTCCGACGCCGGCATCCGCTACGCGGTCGTCCATCCCAGCGGCGAGCCGAACCCGCCGGAAGTCCATCAGGACATGCTGAACGCCTGCGCGGAATCCCTGTTCCAACTGGCGGAGACGGCAAAGTCTTTTGCTGTCACCCTCTGCGTGGAGAACCTGCCGCGCACCTGCATCGGCCGCGACAGCAGCGAGATCCGTTTCCTGACAGACAGCCACCCGGACTTACGCGTCTGCTTCGACGTCAACCATCTGCTGACCGAGTCCCATAAAGCATTCGTCCGCGCGGTCGGAGAAAAGATCGCATCCGTCCACTTGTCCGATTACGATTTCGTCGACGAAAAGCATTGGCTGCCCGGAGAGGGCTCCATCCGCTGGGACGAGCTGATCGACCTGTTACTGGAAGCCGGTTATGCGGGGCCCTGCCTGTACGAAGTGCCGATGAAGTGTCCGAAATCCCTGCCGGTCCCGCGCAGGGATCTGACCCTGAGAGATTATCTGAACAACTACCGTTCTCTTCTGTCCGGCGAACCCTTCCCGGTCATTCGCTGACCGGCCGGCAGCAAAAAACAGGACTGCATCTCAATCTGTGAAAACGGATTGAAGCAGTCCTTTTTCGTTGTGTTTAGGGTCTTCAGTCGGATTGATTCATGCCCGGACCGGAAAACAGTTCCAGCGGCGTACAGCCCAGTTTTTCCGCTTCCGTCATGTCGTGTGTGACCAGCAGAAGACATTTGCCGGCCTCCGTTTCCTTGAGCAGCTGTAAAATGCCTTCCTTCCGGTCCGCGTCCAGAGCGGAGAAGGGTTCGTCCAGCAGCAGGATATCGTGAGGAAAGGCTAGTGCGCGCGCAAGGGCGACCCTACGCTTCATGCCTCCGGACAGTTCGGAAGGGATCTTCTTTTCAGCGTCCGAAAGACCGACGCGCGCCAGCAGCCGGCGGGTCAGAGCCGCGTCCTTACAGACTTCGTAAACGTTCTCGAAAGCGGTCCGCGTCGGCAGCAGGCGGTCTTCCTGAAAGACGACCGACAGTCTGCCGTCAACGGACACGGTACCGGCGTCCGGTTTTTCCAGACCGGAAATAAGCCGAAGGAGCGTCGTCTTTCCGCATCCGGACGGGCCGGACAGCGCGTAGAAGACGCCGTCTTGAAGGTCGAAAGAAAGGCCGGAAAAGATACTTTTGTCTCCGTAGGCCTTTTGCAGATCCCGTACGGCGATCACGGCGTCACTCCCCCTTCCGTCACCGGCTGCAGTCGGCCTTTCTTCTGGCAGTACAGGACGAAGGACATCATACCCTTCTCGATGAGCAGACTCAACAGGATGACGACCAGCGTCCATGCGAACATGTCCGCCGTCTCCAGATAGACCTTTGACTCATACAGATGCAGGCCGATCGACGAAGCGGCCAGGCTGAGCACCTCCGCGGCGACACCTGCTTTCCAGGCCAGCCCAAGACAGGTCTTCAGTCCGGCCGTCAGATAGGGCGCGACGGCCGGGAAATAGATGCGCGACAGCTTCTGCTTGCGGGAGAAACGGAACACGGCAGCCATTTCGAGGAGTTTCGGATCGGCTGACAGAACGCCCGCCTTCACGTTCCCGAACAGGACGGGCAGCACCATCAACGCGGAAATGGCGGCCGGGATCAGATTCTTGTCGATCCAGACCAAAGCCAGGATGATGAACGAGGCGACCGGCGTCGAACGGATGACGCTCATCAGCGGAGAGATCAGCGTATCTACCGCGCGGACGCGTGCGCACAGGATGCCCAGCGCGGTCCCGAGCAGGACGGCGGCCGTGAAGCCGCCCAGGATACGGCCGAGCGTCGACAGGACGGACAGATAGAATTCACCGGTCTTGAAGAAAGAGAACAAATGTTCAGCCACGACGGGCGGCGAAGGCACCAGGACCTCCTTCCCGACGACGGCGGAAAGGATCCACCAGACGCCGATCCAGAAGACAAAGGCGATGAGGCCACGGACGAAACCGGGCAGCCGGGATGTCTTTTTGCCGTTCATCGGGGCCGGTTATCCAAGGTAGTAGAAATCGTCGCCGGGCAGGTTCCCGCCGACGGATGCCGGGTTCGCTTCGTACAGCACCTTCAGCATCGCCGAGACGGCGTCTTTGGACTCTTTTCCGGACAGCAGGACGATGTTGCAGTTGGGCAGCGCCTTCTTCGCGACGGCCGCCTTCGGGATGATCTCCGCTTCCGCGATCAGTTCGGACGCCTCGTCCGGGTTGCCCTGCGCGAAGGAGACGGACTTGGCGTATTCGTTCAGGAAGGTCCCGACCGCGGACGGATGCGCTTCCGCGAAGGCTTTGCTGACGATCAGCACGCCCTGTACGAGAACGGTATCGGACACCTTGTCCCATTCGTCGGTCAGATCCAGCGCGATGCGGACGTCGGCGTTGTTCAGCAGCACGGACGTCACGTTCGGTTCGGGCAGCATGCCGATGCTCACCGAGCCGGCGGTCACCTGGGTCGCCAGCTCCGCGTGTTCCGCGAGATAGGAAACGGTCAGGTCCTTTTCCGGATTGATGCCGTTTTTGGAGAGGATGTAGTTGAGCACATATTCCGGCGTGGATCCCTGTCCGGTCGCCGTCAGCGACTTCCCTTTCAGGTCTTCGACCGAGTGGACGGTATCCCCGTTCTCCAGGACATACAGCACGCCGAGAGTGTTGACCGCGGCGACGAGCACGCTGCCGCCCGTCTTGTTGTACAGAACGGACGCGAGGTTCACCGGCACCGCGGCGAATTCGAAGTCGCCCTTGATGACTTCCGCCGAGATCTGATCCGGAGCGGAAGCGACCGTGAACGCGTACGGGAGATCGGTCTCCCCGTTCTTGCGGTCGGAAATGAGTTTCGCCATGCCCATACCGGTCGGGCCTTTCAGCGTCAGGACGCGGATCTCGTCCGGCAGCGGCTCTTCGGACGGTCCGGCGCTCTCGGCGGACAGTTCCGGCCGGGAAGCGGGTTCCGGATCGGATCCGGAAGACGGAAGCGACTCCATCGGTGCGGACGATTCCGCACCCGTCTGCGCGCATCCCGCAAACAGGCAGATCCCGGCCAGCAGGATCAGGACCATAAGGAAGGATAATCCTTTTTTCATCGTTGTTATCATTGTTCAAAATCTCCTTTCGAAGCGATGATCTTCAATTGACGGATGGACAGGACCCGGACGGCGTTCGCATCCGGCTCCTTCACGGCGGAACCCTGCTCTTCCAGCGTCCGGAAGGCGCGGTACAGCGTCGGGCGGCTCATGTTCAGAGCGGACGCCAGCGCGGCCATTTTCAAGGGCAGCTTCACCATTCCCTCATCCGTTCCGGCATGCTCCGGAGCGGTAAGGTGCGAGAGCAGATAGGAGGCCAGCACCTGTTCGCCGGTCCCGGCCGTAAAGGACGAGATCCGTTTGTTCAAAAACCGGATGCGATCGGTCAGGAAGGCCACGTAATTGCGGGCGAACGCGTGATCCGTCTCCACCAGCGTCCCGACGGCCTTTTCCGGAATGATCAGACAGACGCACGGACAGGCCGCGACGACCGTCGTGACGCTTCCGCCGCCCCCGAACAGCTGCGCGCAGCCGAACGCGCTGCCTGCGGCAAGCGTGTTGTACAAAACCTTTTTGCCGCTGCTCATGCGGTATACGCGTGCTTTCCCGGACTCCAGCAGATACAGCGCGGGCTCTCCGCACAGGAGTTCCTCCCCTTTCCGGAAGGTCCGTTTTTCCGCTTTTCTGAGCGCCTTTTCCAGATGATCCGGAAGGACGTCCCGGAAGAGCGGGTGCTCGGGTCTCTCGTCGTTTCGCATCGGGTTCTCAACCTTTCATAAAGGTGTAAAGTTTGAAACACTTTCTGACAGGAGTATACACCGGGCGTCGGCGTTTGTCAAGTCTTTTCATAAAAAGAAAACCCGCCGTCGAACGGCAGGCCGCTTTGTGCGTATTTACCAGAGTTCCGTTGCCAGATAGCACCGGATGGTCCGTTCCAGCCAGTAGTCGTAAACGGCGGA
>JAGACN010000031.1 GCA_017614095.1 Clostridia bacterium
AAAATGACTTTTCAATGTGATTATACCCTATTTGCCATGACATTTCAATAGTATTCGGTGAAAAAAATCATGACATTTCAATAATCAAAATGAAAACCGGACGGCTCCGCGTACGAAGTCATCCGGTTTTCGCTATATAAGGAGGAGTAATTCTGGAATGAACGTCTTACCGGTTCCGTTTGTACGGATTACCGGCGAAGGGTGCCGACCAGCTCGCCGGCCGCCCGTCGTCCGACCGGATCCCCAGCACCAGCTGCTTGATGAGCAGATAGTCGATGGAATCGACGGCGCAGTCCCAGTTGGCGTCCGCCAGATAGGACTGCCACAGGCTCAGTGCGGATACGCCCAGCACCGCCTTTTTCACCGTCAGGTAATCCGACGCGTCCGTGTCTCCGTCACCGTCGACGTCGCCGCAGTCGTACATGCAGTCCGCAAAACTGATCGGGTCGCACCGGACGTATACGACTCCCGGGTACTGTTCGAGCAGGACCATCGTTTCCGGCATGGATTCCAAGTCGGAGCGGGAGAACAGGACGATTCCGGGAGAGACCGAGATGTCCCGCCCGCATTCCTCAGTGGTCTTGCCGGGATAGACGACGGACGCCATCGCACGGATGGACTCGAAGAAGTCGCCGTAGGGGAACGTCGGCGAAAACGTCACGCGCAGAACGGGGGAACTTTCCTTTGCGACCAGTTCCTGATAGTACTGCAGCCGCTCTTCCGGGGTGCCGGAAGCGGGTTCCGTGCCGCCAACCGCATGGAAGGCGGACAGGCCGGACGAAAACAGGAGCAGGAAGCTGAAACAAAAGATCAGCAGTTTTTTCATAAGCAATCTCCTTTCACTGGGCGGAGCGCCCGCAGGCTCTCCTTAACGGAGCGGGATCTCCGTGACGGAAGCTCCGTCTACGAGGGTAACGGTGAAGGGTTCGGAGCAGGCGACCTTTCCGTCGCAGCCCGTCACGCGGACGGGTTCGACGATGAATTCGCCGGCGATGGCGTCCCGGATGCGGTAGGTCAGTTCAATACTGAACGAATAGGGATCGCAGTACAGCCGGTTCTCGTTCTTGGGGATCTCGTCGAGTTTCTGCCAGATGAAGACGTATCCTTCGACCAGCTGGCCTTCCGTGTATACCAGAGTGCCGTTGCAGTGGGTCCCCTTGGCCGAGCTCCAGCGGCCTTTCACGGCGAGGAAGCGTGCCCCGGAGGGAATGACGTCTTCGATGCGGAGATAGTCGTAGCGTTTGTCCGTCGTGCCGGAGATGCGGATCCGGACGGTGTTTCCGTCGATCGTTTTCGTTACCTTCAGGCTGTCGTCCGCGGGCGTATCCGTTTCCGGATCCGGTGCTCCCGCATAAACGACGGTCACGTTTGCCTTGTCCGGGTTGTCCATCCGGAACGCTTCGAAATCCGGTTTGTAGAGCCGGATGCAGGCGGTGCGTCCGAACGCGAGCTGGATTTCGCGCTCCTCACCGTCTGCAAGCGTGTAGCGGACGGTTTTTTCGTTTTGGGACGCGGTCGGCAGATGTCTGGTCAGGAAAACGGCCAATGCCAGATCCGGGGATTCGCCTGACCGGTGCGGCATCTCGATCAGCCAGGCGGCGAGCTTCTTTGCGGTCGCGCGGGAAACGCGGGAGGCGGCAAGCAAAGCCAAGGACGTACACCGGATATCGCTTTCGACGTCTCCCATCGAGAGGGACAGCACGTCGCCTTTGTCCGCTTCACAGCCGTATTCGTCGATCAGACCGTTCAGGATGGCGGAGGCAGACGCGTAATCGCCGATCGCGGCAAAGCCGTTTGCCAGATACAGTTTCGCTTCGGCTGTATAACTGCCTGCCCGGCTCGCGATCAGGGACAGCTTGTCCAGGACCGGTTCGCCCGCCACGGCCAGCCCGTAAAGGGCCGCGCACAGGTCTTCCTCGGTCGGGACACGGATCAGGATGCTCTTAAAGGAATCGATCAGAACGGACTTGGATCCGAGCAGTTCCGGAGCAGCGTCCAGCAGCTGGGCGGTCAGGCCCACGTTTCCTTCCGCGTAGGGGAAGAGCGCGTAGAACTGCCTGTCTCCGGTCGTATCCAGATAGTTTTCGAACTGGGTCGCGTCGGTCGTGGAAGCGGTTTCAAGGCCGTACTGTCTGTTCAGCCATTGCTTGGCGACTTCCGCGGCGGCCGCCGCGTCGGAGCGCTGAGAGGATCCTCCGGCGTAGCGGAGGGCGTTCGCAATCCGCTGCAGGAAGAGGTCGTCCCCGGATGCGTTCCGGAAGTAGATGGTCACCGGATAGACGGCCGGCTGGATCAGACCGGAAAGGGAATCCGCGTCCGTCGCATCCGCGACGCGGTCGACCGTCTGGGCGGATGAAACGACCCGGAAGGTCTTGCGCAGTCCGTCGGTATCTCCGCCGCAGGCGGCGGTCACCGTCAGGGTATAGGATCCGACGTTCAGTTTGCCGAACGAGGCGTAGGTGATGGTCCCGGCGTCGCCGGTCAGCGAGCCGCTGCCGTATTCGGTCCCCGTTTCATCCGTCAGCGAGACGGTATACCTAGCGGTCCCTTCCGCATGCGCGCCGAAGCATCGGAATCCGGCCACGACGGAGTCTCCTTCGACATACCGGGTGTTCATTTCGGCCTTGACCTGCATGGGAAGCGTGACGACGGTGTCGCTGACAGCCATGCCGACCGCGCATTCGGATGTCTTTTCCGCGGCGCGGAATCCGATGGCGGTCACGCGCCAGGTGGTCAGGTTGTCCGGCAGATCGATCAGCAGCGAGCCGGTCCCGTCGTTTCCGATCGGGACGACAACGAACGCGGCCGTGTCTTCGAAGCGCTCGCGGATATAGGTCTCGACGGATTCGACCATATTGCCGTCGGCCGCTTCATATTGCAGAGCATCGTCGGGTCCGTCATAATACATTTCTTCATTGTACCACTCGCCCCTGTAGCTGGATCGGTTCGAGAAACGTCCGGACGTAAAGAAGTTCTCCGGCCGGAACCGGTACACCTGCTTGACGGATGAAGACATGTAAGCAGTTATATAATAGGCGTCCATATAACTGTACCAGGCGGAGGTCTGCCCGGCGAAGAAACCGCGGAC
>JAGACN010000032.1 GCA_017614095.1 Clostridia bacterium
CTGCGCGCACCCGAGCGCTTCGATCAGATACCGCGCGTCCAGCCCGCCTTTCGAATAGCCGATCAGGTTGACCTTTTCGCAGCCGTCTATCCGCACGATCTCATCGATCTGCTCTTTCAGCATGGCCGCGTTGTTCTCGATCGTCCCGACGCCGTCCACTTGGGCCACGCGGGCATCGTATCCCATCCGTCTCAATTCCCGGTCGATCCGTCCGAACGGACGCAAAAACAAGAACTTCCGGATGATCGCTCCGGGAACGAGCAGCAGCGGATATTTGGTTTTTCTGATCCCGGTCGCGGCTTCCGGCACGTTCGTCATCTCCGTTTTTTGCGTTTGCGTCTGCAGTCCGCCCCCGGACGGGGCGTCTGCTCTTTTCGCCTATTCTACACCAACGAACTCGGTTTGACAAGGCCTTTTTGTCACGGGCGCTTGACGATTCCGGACGCGCGTGCTACAATACGGACGTACAAACGATGCGGCGTCCGCCGCGGAATCCGTTCGTGAGGTTTTTGATCATGAGCATACGAAAAACCGTCTGCATCCTTCTCACGGCTGCCGTCCTGCTGCTTCCGTCTGCATGCGGAAGCGAAACGGGCAGCCCGTCCGAAGAAAGTCCGAAGGAGGAATCACCATCCATGTCCGACATCCAGCAGTCCCTCGAAGAATCCGCAGAAAGCCCGTATCTCGACGGGAAGAAACTTGTCGTCTTCGGCGACTCCATCACCGCGCTCGGTTCCTGGGGCCGGACCGCGGCGAATAATCTGAACATGCGCTTCTTCAACGGCGCTATGGGCGGCATCACGTCCGCGCAGGGCATCGTCCGTTTCCCGGCCTACGTCGCTTCGCGGGAGGCGGATTACGTCACACTGCTGTTCGGTATGAACGATCTCATCATGGTGACGGCGGGGAATCCGCGCGTCACCCCGGAACAGTTCGAGGAGAACATGACGTCGCTCGTCCGGATGGTCCGCGCATGCGGCGCCGAACCCATTCTGCTGACCGCCAACCCCCTCAACCCGAACATCTTCTGGACCGCGCAGGGGCAGGACCCGTCGCTGTATGCGAGCGTCGGCGGCGACCCGCTCGCCTGGCTGGAAGTGTATAACGACGTGACGCGGAAAGTTGCGAAAGACACGGACACCCCGCTGATCGACATGTACAAGGCGTGCGACGGCGTCCCGTACGGCACGCTGCTGAGCGACGGCATCCATCTCGCGGCCAAAGGGAACCAGATCTTCACGGACGAACTGACGGCGTGGTTCAACGACCGTTTCGAGCACGATCCGGATGCTGAACCGGTCGGCGAAGAAGCAGCCCTCCTTGTGACGGCCGAGACCGGGCGCGTCAGCCTCTTCTCCGACGATCCGTCCGACTGGTTCACCATCGACCCGTCGGCGCTGTCCATCCAGTATTTCAGCAACGCTTTGCGGTTCGCCAACCGAACCGGCGAATGGCCGGCCGCCGAATGCCTGCCGGAATCCCCTCTGCTCATTTCGGTCGAAGACGGCGTCCTCTATTATAATCTGCAGACGCGCGGCGTCTGCGCGAGCCTGATCCTGTTCTTTGGCGATTCGACCCCTTCCGCGTATACCGAAGGGACCTACCTCTCGCTCAACCGGCTGCTGAGTCCCAGTGTGAATGAAGTGGGCGACATCAATACGAACCAGACGCTCAAAGGTCAGATCCGTCTGTCCGAACTCGGCATTCCGGCCCAAAACATCAAGGACGGGCTGGTGAAGATCACCGGATTGAAGCTATACGTCGCCGGCGCGGCCTACGAGCAGGTCGTCCTGCGCGAGCTTTCCGTCGGGATCGAATAGAACAAAAGAAGGAAGAAACGAGGAGGGACAACCGTGAAAGAAACCCGGACAAGCCGTAAAAAATTCTACGCGGCGCTGATCATCTTCTCCCTGATCGGACAGGTCGCATGGGTCGTTGAAAACATGTATTTCAACGTATTCATCTACAAAATGTTCAATGCGTCCGCGTCGGACATCTCCCTGATGGTCGCCGCCAGCGCCGTGGCCGCGACGCTGACGACCGTTTTCATGGGCGCTCTGTCGGACAAACTGGGAAAGCGCAAGGTCTTCATGTGCTTCGGATATATTCTGTGGGGTATTTCCATTTTGGCGTTCGCGCTGGTGCGCGTGGATCTGATCTCCTCCCTGTTCGGCATCGCCTCCGGCGCGGCGGCCGTTTGCGTGACCATCGTCATCATCCTCGACTGCGTCATGACCTTCTTCGGCTCCACCGCGAACGACGCGGCCTACAACGCCTGGCTGACGGATCAGACGGATGAAAGCAACCGCGGAAAAGCGGAAGGGATCAACTCCATGATGCCGCTGGTCGCCATCCTGGTCGTGTTCGGCGGATTCATGGGATTCGACCTGAATACGGCCGAAAGCTGGACGGCCATCTACATCATCATCGGCGCGGTGGTCCTGCTGATCGGTGTGCTCGGTTTCTTCTTGGTGGACGACGCCCCGGCGAAACTGTCCGACGGGACCGGGTATTTCGCGACCATCTTCTACGGATTCCGCCCGTCGGTCATCAAAAAGAACAGCAGCCTGTACGTCACGCTGGCGCTGTTCGTCCTGTTCGGCATCTCCATCCAGGTATTCATGCCCTATCTGATCATCTATTACGAGCAGTCGCTCGGCATGAGCAACTACGTGCTCATCATGGCTCCGGCCATCCTGTGCGCGGCCGCCGTGACCGCCTTCTACGGGCGTGTGATCGACCGGATCGGATTCCGGAAAAGCGTTTTCCCGTCACTCGGCATGCTGGCCGCCGGCTATGTGTTCCTGATCCTGTTCCCCGGCGTCGTCAAGACCGAAGGCGTCCTGACGACCGTGCTCGTGTTCATCGGTTCGCTGCTGATGCTGAGCGGGTTCCTGACGGGGATGGCCGTCTTCGGAGCGGAGATCCGCAACCGGACGCCCGAACATATGGCGGGCCGGTTTCAGGGGCTGCGCATCATCGCGCAGGTGCTCCTGCCCGGCGTCATCGGCCCGGCCATCGGCGCCGCCGTATTGCAAAACGCGGAAACGATCGTCAACAGCGACGGCACGACGTCCTTCCTGCCGAACAATCTGATCTTCTTCGCCGCGCTGATCGTCGAACTGCTCCTGGCGGCCGGACTTGCCGCCGCCTTCCTCATCGGGAAAAAGAAAGAAGCAAAATAGAAGGATCCGAAAGAACAAACGGGACCGGTCGAAACCGGTCCCGCGCTTTTTCTATGGATGGGTATCAGTCGTTCAGCGACGTCTACTGGGATACTTCGACCTTCTTGTCGTAGCAGGCGAACATCCTGTCGACGGCTTCCCTGTCGCCCTTGGGCGTAAACAGGCTGACGACCGGGACGATGACGAGTCCGGCCAGCATGGCGAACGCGCCGCAGTTGATGGGAGACTGCAGGAACGCCGGGAACGCGGAACGGAAGAGCATGTTCGCGATCATGATGCCGGAGCCGAACACGAAGCTGACCCAGCAGGCGGCCTTGGTCGTC
>JAGACN010000033.1 GCA_017614095.1 Clostridia bacterium
ATTTTCAAAAAAAATATAATCGTGTAGATGCCAGGAAATACAAGCATCTCCGCCGAAAGTTATGCCTCTCAGAAAACCCGTTCGATGAGGCAGCTCTCTAAAAACTTCGGAATTTTTCTAGTACTACGACGGAAAACGGGGGCGGAAAAAGAAGGGGAAAAAGGGCGCGGAGTCTCCCGAAAAGAAAGAGGATTTGCGGGGAAAACTCTTGATTTTTTCCCCCGCCGACAGTATAATGACAAATGGAAAAGAAGGAAGATAATCGGAGGTATGCATGCATCATATGGAATTGCACCGCAAGCCGTCTTTGCGCCGGATGCTCTGCCTGCTCGCAGCCCTGGTCCTGCTGGCCGGAACCGTGCTCGTTTCCTGCCAGCCGGCAGACGATCCGCAGGAAAGCTCCGCGGCGGCCGGAAACTCCACTGAGGAAAGCAGGAATACGGATCTGGTGCCGTCGCTCGGGAAAGCGGACTACAGCAACAAGGTCCTGCGCGTCCTGACCGCCGGCAAGGATTACCCGTTCGGATACCAGGCGTTCGGAGCCGAGCAGAATGACGAGGCGGAACCCGTGAACGAGGCGACCCTCTCGCGGAACGCCCTCCTGGAGCAGGAGTACGGCTTCACCATCCAGGCGGAATTCAATGACGAATGGGGGCCCTTCATCGACCGCGTGACCAACGACTATATGGCTGGGACCGCCACGTACGACGTTGTCTGCACCGGTTTGCAGACGATGGCGTCGCTGGCCGCCGAAGGTTATTTCAAGGATCTGTACAAGCTGGGCGACGCCTCTCATCTGGATCTCAACGCCGAATGGTGGGACGTCGCGGCGAACGAGGACATGTCCATCGGAAACCGGCTCTTCTTCACGACCGGCGACATCATGCAGATGGACGACGAGTATACCCGCTGCGTGTTCTACAACAAAGGCATGGCGCGCGACCATCAGCTGGAAGATCTTCCGACGCTGGTCTACGACGGGAAATGGACTCTGGACGTCATGTACGAAATGATGAAGCAGGTCGCGTCCGAAAACGACGACGGCGTGATGAACGTGACCGGGAACGACGTTTGGGGATGCGTCAGCAACGCGTTTGAACTCTGGTCGCTCGTGCTCGGCTGCGACTGTCCGCAGGTCGAGAAAGACCAGAACGACTATCCCGTGATGGCGATGATGAACGAAAAGAACGTCAACGCGTGGCTGAAGGCTTTCGAAATGTTCACGGACAAGGAGCGCTATGCCTATTCCGAAATGTTCTATCCGTGGGGCCATGCGGACTACCACGTCGTCCGCGACCAGTTTACGGACGGCAAGGCGCTGTTCACCGTCGGCATCGTCACCTACGTCAACAGTTCCGAATTCCGCGAGGCGAACATCTCCTACGGGATCCTGCCGATGCCGAAATACGACGATCACCAGGACACCTACGCCACGACGGTCGACCCGTACCATTTCTATGTGCTGTCCATTCTCCAGACCTGCGAAGACGTGGATTTCGTGACGTTCGCGCTGGAGGCCATGGCCTACCTCAGCAGCGAACTGGTCACCAAGGAGTACTACGAACGCACGCTAAAGAACAAGCGGCTGCCGGACGACGACGATTCCCCGCGCATGCTGGACATCATCTTCTCCAACCGTCTCGTGGACATCTCCGTCGCGTTCAACTGGGACGACTGCATCCAGTATTACAACCAGACCATCTGGGCGGGGCAGCCGGAACTGGCCTCCACGCTGGAGAGCAAATTGCCGAAGTTCAATCAGGAAATGCAAAAAACCATCGATTACTTTATGGCCATGGACTGACCGTGCGCCGGAAGAGGATTTCATGAAAGCTATCGTTAACGGAAAACTGATTCTCAAAGACCGGATCCTGGAAGGGAAGGCCCTCCTGTACTCCGACGTGATCGAAGGCATAACCGATCCCGACCGGATCCCGGAAGGAACGGAGATCATCGACGCGAAGGGCGGCTACGTCGCGCCGGGCCTGATCGACCTGCATATTCACGGCTATCTCGGGAAAGACGTCTGCGACGGAACGGAGGAAAGCCTCCGGACGATCGCCGGCGGCATCGTGCAGAACGGCGTCACCGGCTTCCTTCCGACCACCATGACGGTGGATATGCGCGTCATCCGCCAGGCTTTGGACACCGTCCGCGCGCTGAAGGAGGAAAGCAGGACCTGGAAGGGGACGGCCATTCTCGGCGCACATGCGGAAGGACCGTTCATCAACCCGAAGAAAAAGGGCGCCCAGGATCCGCAGTATATTCTGAAACCCGACGCCGCGTTCGTGAAAGAATACGCGGACGTCATCCGGATCATCACGCTCGCGCCGGAAATGGATGAGGACTTCAAAGCCATCCGCGAGATCCGCCGCGATACGGACGTGGTCATTTCCATGGGACATACCGATTCGGATTACGACACCGCCATGGCTTCGACGGAAGTCGGCGTGCGTCACGCAACGCATCTGTTCAACGCCATGAGCCCGCTGGCGCACCGCAGCGCGGGCGTGGTGGGCGCGGCGTTCAATTCGGACGTCACGACCGAACTGATCGTGGATACCTTCCACGTCAATCCCGCGCTCTA
>JAGACN010000034.1 GCA_017614095.1 Clostridia bacterium
CGTAACGACGTTCAGTTCCGCCTTGGACGGAGCATCCAGCGGCAATTCCGGGAATGAGGTCTCGTCCGTTTCGGTATCGCCGGACAGCTGTCCGGCCGTCTTTCCGGCCGCTTCGAGAAGCTCCCGGAGCGCGTCGAACAGCGGCGCCAGCTGGTCTTTGTCCCAGACTTTGGTATAGACGGCGGTTCCGTCCGGCTCCGCGGACCCCTCTCCGTCGCCGGCCCGCGCGAAGGAAACGGACTCGGTCATTTTCCGGATCTCCTCTTTCAGTTTCCGGAAGCATTCCTTGAGCCGGTCGATCAATTCATCCGCCGACGCGGACTCCTCCTTCAAAAGGGCGGCCGGCTGCTCGTCCGCACCGGAAGAACGCATATCGTTCCGGAATTGCTGAAGATCGAACCCGTCGATCCGGATCGGCTTGTCTGTCACCTTGTCCAAAGACAGAAAGATGACAGATTCGCCGATGACGACTGCGCCGAGATCGTACGGCTTATCGCCGATCAGTCCGCTCAGGTTCAGAGCAATGTTGTACCCGTCTTTCACGATGTGGAGGGCATTTTTTCCGATGCTGACCGGCTGACCGTAAAACGAGAACGACTGGCAGTCGAGTTCAAGATCAATGGTATTGCTGTCTTTCCATTCGGACATACGGCCGGCGGGCGATTCCTCCGCCCAGCCGAGCAGAGCCGTTCTCAGTTTGGCCTGAGCGGCGGCAACAGCCTCATCGGGCGTCGGTTCGGGCGGAACGGACGGAACGTCCGAAACGTCGGAAACGTCCGACTCCGCGCCCGGATCGGCTGACGGATGAAAGAGATTTGTGACGCATCCGGACAACAGAACACAAGCGGCCAGACACAAGGCCAGCACCGGGCAGAGCGTGCGGAAGCGTAAGAGCGAACGGATTCTTTCAAACATGTCTTTTTCCCCCTCGGTATAGAATGTGGTGGATCGGTTTCGGGCAAATTCAGTATATCATTTTTGATTCGGAAAATCAAGAGTATGAAATCCGGCCCGCAATCCGGCGTATCGGTCATTTTTCTCTTGCAACCGGGCACGAATTGTGGTAGCATAAGAGCGAAAAAGAAGAACCATTCGGGAGCAGCCAATATGAATACCAGAAAAAAACTGTCTCTTCTGCTCGCGTTGCTGATGCTGTGCGCGGTATTCGCCGTCGCGTGCGGACAGACGCCCGCGGAAGAATCCGCATTCTCCGAATCCGCTCCGGAGACAAGCACGCCGAGCCAGGCGGCCCAGCCGGTCGACGAATACCATGACGCGGACGGCAAATATGTCGCAAAATCCACCGGAAACGTCTATAACCGCGAGATCACCTTCCTCGCGTGCGGCGTCAATCCGACCTACAATTCCGAGATCCTCTACAACGACTACACATTGGACACGGCCAGCTCGGAACCCATTCCGGAAGTGATCAACAAAGCGCAGGGCGACCGGGCGGATTACGTGGAAGATAAACTCGGCGTCACCATCAGCGAGCTCTACGTCTACGAACGCTCGCGGCCGAACGGAAGCATGGCTTCCCGGATCCGGAACGACAACCTCGCGTTTTCGGCGGAATACCAGATCGTCATCCCCTGCCTGTACGACGGCGCGACGCTGGCGCAGGAAGGCCAGTTCGTCGACCTGAACAGCATGACGGGCCTGGATCTCAACGCCCCCTGGTGGGATCAGGCGTTCAACAAGGAAAACACCATCGGCGGCCAGCTCTATTTCACCATCGGCGAGCTTGGAACGGTCAACAAATCCGGCACCTGCACATTGTCGTTCAACAAGACTCTGTACCAGAAATACAAGCTGGACGAAAAATACGGCGGACTGCCCTACGACCTCGTTCGCAGCGGCGACTGGACGATCGACATCGTTCTGTCCATGGTCAAGGAAGTCGGCGAAGACAAGAACAGCGACGGACAGATCACCTACGAGGACATCTACGGATGGGGCGGCCAGCTGGACGATATGTGGAGTCTCTTCTACGGGTCCGGCTCGAAGATCGCCACCACCGACACGGCTGACGGCTATCCGGAACTGACCATGTTCACCGAACGCAGCTCGGCGATCGTCGAACAGATGCAGTCCCTCGTCCAGGACCGGGCGCATTACGTTTCCGCAAACGACTACTTTGACGTCGTGCAATGGCCGTCCGTCCTGTTGGTAGACAACTTCATCGCCGGCGACTCTCTGTTCTACAACGGCAACATGTCCACCCCGATCGAACTCGGCGAAATGGAAGACGCGTTCGGCATGGTCCCCGTTCCGAAGGGCGACAAAATGCAGGACGGCTACTATTCACTGGTGAACCCCTGGGTCGCCACCTGCTTCGCCGTTCCGGTCTCCGTCGACGAAAGCGATCTCCCGATGATCGCGGATTTCCTGAACGAGATGGGAGCCGCTTCGGCCAACTTCACCGGCCCGGCCTATCTGAAACAGTGTCTGGAATATATGAAGGTACGGGACGACGACACCGTCGAAATGATCGAAGAATACATCCTGCCCGGCCGCGGATGCGACGTCGGTATGATGTACCAGTGGGGCGGACTCGATCAGCTGCTTCAGACCATGGCCGGCCAGCCGTCCGGCTCCTTCGCCTCCAATTACCAGTCCAAGGAAAACAGCGCGAAGAGCGCGATGGCGGAAACGATCAACTATTTCAAATCCCTTGCCGAGGAATCGTAACCCGCAAGTCCAAGCAAATGCGCCTGTCTGCATTCGGAACTCCGAATACGGACAGGCGTGTCTTTTTGTATTTTGCTTTTCGTCCCGGCCGCTCGCGCAAGGATCAGTCGCCGAGATACGGGATGCGGTCATCCGGAACGCTTCCGGTTTTTTCCGGGTCCAGGACGGCATTGGGTGCAAGTCTTGCCGTCCGGCGGACCTTACCGGCTTCGAGGGTGACCGTTTTCGGTTCTCTGCCCAGACCGATGACGCGCAGGACGCGGCCGTCCGTGTCCGTTTCGACCCTGCAGCCGCAGGTGACGGTGAAGACGGGCTTTCCGTCGACAAATGCGGATGCGTTCCGGGAATCGCTGACGAGCCGGTAGGTCCGGTCACCGTACGTCTGCGTATAGTCGTAGGTGTGTCCGTCTTTCGCCCAGGCGCCCCAGGAAACGGTGTCGCGGCTCCGGTTGACGCCGTACAGGCGGGACATATATTCCAGACAGGCAAGCAGCGTGGGTCCGTAATCGCCGGGATTGTTCTCCATGGACGGTTTCGCGGTGAAGGGATCGAACTGCTGCGTGAACAGCGCGTCGGGGCCGACGCCGGCAAACAGCTTTTCAGCCACGCGCACGAGCTCGGCATAATGCCCGTAATTCTCCAAAGCGCGGACGGAGCGCTGGAAGGTCAGGCCTTCCGGCTGGCCGCTCCAGTCGTTCGTGGCGATATTCCGGAAACACGGATCGTTGACCGCAATGGACGGAAGCGGCATATTCGTCCAGAACTCTTCCGGATTGAACAGATGATACCGGATGAAATCGTCCGCCATATGCTGGTCGAACAGGCCGTGGTACATGCAACGGAGATTGTTGTGGACCAGAATGTCCAGGAATTCGTTGTTTTCGTCGCGATCGTAGCAGGCATGCTTCTCCTCGCGCCACAGGTACGCGCGGACCCTGTTCCGGACTTCTTCCGCTTTTTCGCGCCAGTACGCCTCCTCCCCGTTCCCGAGCAGCACGCTGATCTCCGCCAGCGTGGCGCGGGCGTCATAGGAATAGGCCATGAGGTCCATCGACTCTCGCGGGAGATGGTATTGCGCCCAGGAGGCGTCCGGCGGAGTCTTCTCCTTCCAGAAATGAGGCGCCCCGAAGAATTTGGCGGAATAATCCTCGCCCGTGTCGCAGGGACACCATGCTTCCAGACAGCCGTCGCCGTCGCTTTCCCGGTTTTTCCAGAACCACGCGTCGTTTTTCTTCAGAACGTCATAGACTTTCCGCAGATAGTCTTCGTCTTTGCCGAGTAGATAATACATATTCAGCGCCGGATACGGAAAACAGTATCCCTGAATAAAATCGTGACGCTCGCCGTAAACGCCGTCGATGAAGGTCAGCATCCCGGGCATCATGCCCTCCTCATCCATCGCGTCCATAAACAGGTCGATGTTGTTGAAGCCGGCCTCCAGATCGTGTTTGGCATACATTTCCCCGCCCATCGGCTGCGTTTCCAGCCACAGGTTCCGGTAGTCGCCGCCCTCCACGACCGCGCGTCTGCCGTTGAAATTCACGACGTTGTGCTTCTCAGTCTCGACTGCCGACCGGTAGATCGCCGAGAGCAGCGGGTCCGAGGTCTCAAACGCGTTGCGGTTTTCCGTCATGACGCACCGCCTCCGAAGCGGAATGCCAGCCCGCTGTCCGTGATGCCGTGCAGCATGGGATGATCCGGCACAGTCTCCATATCGTACGTGCCGTGGCCGTAGAAGAAGTGATGACCGATGGAATGTCCGTCCTCCTCGAGGACGGTCACGCTGGCGACGGAGCAGTCGTAGAAGACGTTCTCCGACGGATAGCCGTCCGCGGACGCGTCCAGAACGAGATAGTCGGATCCCGATTCGGTATATCCCGTGATATGGGAGCGGTAGAAGGTCAGCCCTTTGGCGTTCCGGATCCGGCATGCCGTACTGCCCAGCGTGGAATGGATATCGAAGCGGCAGTCGGTAAACACGCAGTTTTCCGTAACGCAGGCACCGGCTTCGCCTCCGATATCCACGCAGATGATGTTGTCGGTCAGGGAGACGGCCGAAACCGTTTCGAAGCGGCAGTCCGCGCACCCGTTCCCGTCGCCGGTCCCCGCCGCAAGGCGGATGCCGCATTCGGTGAACATTTTGCAGACGACGTTTTCAAGGACCAGTCCGTTGACCGCCTTCGCGGCGATGCAGACCTGCGCCTTGGACGCCGCGCTGAGGCAGAGTCCCGTTAACTCGACGCCTGCTATTTTCCCGTTGACGGAGATCATGGCACCCATTTTCCGTTCGGCCTGGATCACCGTCGGCTCTTTTTCGCTGTGGACGCCGAATCCGCCGCCGTTGCCGGTCAGCCGGATGCCGTTGCAGTCGGATCCGGTGCCGCTGCCGTCCCCGTTCCCGATTTCGATCGTATCGGTAATGAGATAAATCCCGCCCGGGAAGCACACGGTGCCGCCCGTGGCCGGCAGACTCGCGACCGCCGACCGGATGGGAGAAGTGTCGTCCCGGTTTCCGTCACCGGACGCTCCGAACCATTTCACGTTGCGGTAATCGTCCTCACAGACGCGGATGTACCGCCCTTTTGCGGAGTCCTGGGCCTCGATGACGACGCCGCCGTCCGGTTCCAGAACCGATTCCGCATCCCAATAGAACATGCCGCCGCCGCCGTCGTTCGCACGGGCGTAGCCTTTCAGCAGGACGCTGGCCCGCTTTTCCGACGGAACGGTTTTTTTCATTTGCGAAACGCTTGTAAACGAATAAATGGTACTCGGATCCCCCTGTTCCTGCGCGACGGTTTCGGACGGTTCCGCGGGCAGGTCACTGCCGGCCTTTTCGCCATCTTTCGAAGTCTCGCCGCCGGTCTGGCAGCCGGTCAGCGCGAACGTCAGCCCGAGGGCCGCCGCCAGGATCAGATACAAAAATCTGTTGACGCTCATCATGACGGCCCTCAAATGATCTCGAGCGAGACCGTGACGCCGAAGTTGGCCTTGGAGCCGTTGTAGAAGGTCTCGATGCCGGAGCCGCGGGACTGCGTCCATACGCCGCAGCCGAAGTCGCCCTCTTCCGTATCGGCCGTGATGACCAGCAGATAATCACCGGCGTCCAATGCTTTCGACAGTTTGAAATTCAGCCAGGTGTTTTCCTCGAAATTCACGAAGTCGTAGCTTGAGAGTACTTTTCCGGAAGCGGACTTGGTGTAGTCGGTGTCCCATTTATACACTTTGATGTGAACGGTTCCGACGTTGTTGTCGTAGCTGGGCAGGTAGGCCTTGCCGCCGACCAGCGATCCGCTGCAGTTGACGTGAATGCCGACCGCAGCCTTTTCCTGTGCCAGATTGTAGTGTACCCACTCACCGCTGTTGAACAGATCCACGATGCCCTTCTTTCCGGGCAGAGAGGATACCGGCGGTTTATCCGTCGAGCCGGACTGGCCGGGATCGCCGGAGCTGGATTTCACTTCATCCAGATGGAACGCGGCGCCGGTGTCGGTAATGCCGATCAGCCGGTCGTGTTCGGGGATCTTCTCGCCGTTCGCGGTCGA
>JAGACN010000035.1 GCA_017614095.1 Clostridia bacterium
CGATCGACCGGCTGGCGCCGGCATATGCGGACTTTCTGGAACGGTTGTGCGAGATCGAATCCAAGTCCGACAACAAGGAAGGCGTGGACCGCGTTTGCGACTCCATCGTCCGGGAAGGGGGCAAGCTCGGTTTCACTACCCGCGTCTGTCCGCAGGAACGGGCCGGCAACGTCGCTTCGCTGACCTGTGACGCCGGCGGGGAAGCCCCGCTGTTCTGCCTGTCCGCCCATATGGATACCGTTTTCCGGAAAGGCGCGTTCGGGTATCCGGCCGTCCGGAGGGACGGCAACATTCTTCGCGGTCCGGGCGTCATGGACTGCAAAGGAGGGATCGCCGTCGCTTTGCTGGTCATGGCGGCTATGAAAGAAGCCGGCTGCGCGGGCCGGTCGCTGCGGCTGATCGTAATGAGCGAAGAGGAGATCCAGTGCATCCTGTCTGGCGGGAAAACGCTGGAGTTTCTGCGCGCGGAAGCAAAGGGCGCCGAGGCGTTCTTCAACCTGGAAGGACGGGAACCGGGCAGGATCACGACGGCACGGAAAGGGATCATACGGGCCTGTATGACCGTCCGCGGCCGCGCCGCTCATGCGGGCGACTACTTCGAGGGAGCCTCCGCCATCCGGGCCGCGGCATACAAGATCGTGGCGCTGGAGCAGAAAAGCGTGCGGGACGGCATCACATACAATTGCGGTATGATCGAAGGCGGGACGGCGATGAACGTCATCCCGGACGAATGCCGCGTCAAGATCGACGTCCGCATCCGTTCGGAAGAGGAATACCGGTCGGCCATGGCTGTGCTGGAATCAGTCGCCGCCAAAGAGGACGTTCCCGGAACCGCGGCGTCGGTGGAGGTGATCAGCAGCCGGATCCCGATGGAGCGTACGGAAGCGAACGTCCGGCTGTTCTGCCATATTGCGGAGGTCTGCCGCGCATACGGATTCGGAGAGATGCGGGAAAACGCGTCCAACGGCGGATCGGATGCCGCATATACGACGCAGATGGGGATCCCGACCGTCGACGACCTGGGGGTCATCGGCGACAATTATCATTCTTTGCAGGAATGGTGCAGTCTGTCGTCCATCGCCGAATCCGCGAAAATCATCGCCGCCAGTATCCTGGAATGGCCTTGCTGAGCGGCCGGAAAAACGAACGATCGAACGAAAAAGGGCTTGCATGCCGGGGAGAATGTCTTCCGGACATGCAAGCCCTTTCGGTTTTGCGGTCAAGAACGGGTAGGTGCGTCAATCCGCGTACTCGGCGCCTTTGGCTTTCATAATGGCACGGACGTCGGCGCCGTCGATCTCATGCGGTGTGACGCCCTTCTGCAGCGCGAGCGCCGCGCCGATGCCGGCGGCCTCCCCGGATGAACGGGCGGAGTGCTGCACGCGCAAGCTGGATTCCACCAGGAATTCGGCGCCCAGACATCTGCCCGCAACCATCAGATTGGAGATCCCTTTGACGAGCAGCGAGCGGAACGGAATGTCGTACCAGGGCTTGTCGTCTTCCGGGATCAGGTTGTTGGCGATGTTCTTCAGCTGTTTTCCGTGAATGTCGATCGGGTAGTTGGACTGGCAGAACATATCCGGCTGTTTCTTCTTGCAGAGAAGGTCCTCCGGCTTCATCACGTAGTCCGTGACGATTTCACGGCTTTCGCGGACGCCGACCATCGGAGCGATCTCCGCCACGTAAGCGTTCTCAAAGCCTTTCATATATTTCTTGTAGAAGGCCATCTGCCGGCGGATGGCGATCTTGCCGTTGACCTGTGCAAGCGAGAGATCCTCCGGATCGGTCCCGTCGATATGGGTGAAGAATTCGGGACAGTTGAATGCGACGGAACCCGGCCGGCCGGGCATCGCGAACGCCTGCCAGTACAGGTGGTCTTCTTCGGTCAGATCGCCGTTTTCCTCCGCCTTCTCAAAGACGGGAGTCAGGGTAACGGGCGAGCCCTTGCAGCAATGCGCATAGAAGGATTTGCCGTCCGGATTCGCGCCCGCCGCCTTGCTGACGCCGGTCTCGGCCTTCAGCTCTTCGAAGAATTTGCCCCACTCCTGGATGTTGACGTTGTCTACGATATACCGGAGAGACATCGGCTGATTGACGCCGGTCTCCGGATTGCCCTTGCTGTATTCGGCACCGGCATGAACGCATACGTCGCCGTCGCCCGTGCAGTCGATGAAGATCCGTCCCTTGACCAGAGACAGGCCCGCTTTGTTCGCGATCACGACGCCGATGACGGCCCCGTCTTCCGCCAGAACGTCCGGGATGAACGTATGATACAGGATCCGGACGCCGGATTCGCAGGCCATCGCTTCCAGTTCGCACTTCAATCCCATCGGGTCGAACATCCGGCCGGTCTTGTCGCCGGAACCGATGTCCTGCAGCCGGCCGCGCAGTTCGGTGGACAGATAGGAACATAAGATGTCGCCGGGAATATGCGCGCCCATGACCGGCGTGACGAGTCCGTTGGTTGCCGTTCCGCCCAGACTGCCGAACTGTTCGATCAGAAGGACGTCTCTTCCTTCGCGCGCCGCCGCGATGGCCGCGAACGCTCCGGCGGTCCCGCCTCCGCAGACGACGATCTCGGCTTCCGCGTAGACGGGCAGGGAACGGTAGAATTCCTGTTTGTTCATGGTTTTTTCCTCCGTTAGTTCTTGTCGAACTGAATCATTTTCAAAAAGTCTTCTTCGGTCAGAACGGGGATCCCGAGTTCTTCCGCTTTCGTCAGTTTGCTGCCCGCTTCGGTCCCGGCCAGCACGTAGGTCGTCTTCTTTGAGACCGAAGACGCCGGGTTTCCGCCGTTTGCGCGGATCAGGAATTCCGCTTCGTTCCGTTTCAAAGTCGGGAGCGTTCCGGTGCAGACGATGGTCATGCCGGCCAGACGGTCGCTCTGTTTTTCCGCCTTGCTGCGGCTGGCCATGGAAACGCCGGCTTTTTCCAGACGGTCGAGCAGAGTCTCCGCATGCGGACTTTGGAAAAAGAGAAGCAGGGAATCCGCGATCTCGGGTCCGATGTCGTCGATTTGAAGCAGCTCGTCCCGGGTTGCCGCCCGCAGAGCGTCCATATCCGGGTAGACGGCCGCAAGAGTCTGACCGATCTTTTCGCCCACATGCCGGATGCCGAGCGCGAACAGTACGCGCGCAAGCCCGACGCCTTTGCTTTTCTCAACGGAATCGACGATGTTGGCCGCCTTTTTTTCCCCGTATCCCTTGCCGAGCGTCAGGATGCGGTCGACGGTCAGTTCGTACAGGTCGGCGGCCGAATGGAGAAGCCCTTTTTCGATCATCGTCCGGATGTTGCTTTCTCCGAGCGTATCGATGCCCATTGCGTCCCGTTCGACGAAATGGGTCAGGCTGCGTTCCAACTGGGCGGGGCAGTCCGGGTTGATGCACCGGACGGCCGCCTCGCCGGACTCGCGGCAGACGCGTTCGCCGCAGGAGGGACAGCAGAGCGGCATGCGGAAGGGCTGCGTGCCGGCAGGCCGTTTTTCAAGAACGACGGATACGATCTCCGGAATGATGTCTCCGGCTTTGTGGATGCGGACCGTATCGCCGACGCGGACGTCCTTTTCGCGGATGTAGTCCTCGTTGTGCAGGGTGGCGAAAGAGACCGTGGAACCCGCCAGACGGACCGGCGTCATGGCCGCGCGCGGCGTCAGCACGCCGGTACGGCCGACCTGGATCTGGATCTCCTCGATGACCGTTTCGGCGATCTCGGGCGGATATTTGAATGCCGCCGCCCACCGGGGAACGGAAGCCGTCTCGCCCAGTTCTTCCCGAAGGGAAAAGCGGTTGACTTTGATCACGGCGCCGTCGATGTCGAACGGCAGAGAAGGACGCATGTCGCCGATGGCCCGGATCCGGGCGACCGTTTCGTCCGCGTCCCGGCAGATCCGGTTGTAGGCGGAGACCGGAAAGCCCAGCGTCCGCAGCCACTCCAGCGAATCAAAATGCGTGTCCGGAAGCGGTTCCGAGCAGAGCTGAACGTTGTAGACGAAAAGATCCAGTTTTCGGGAGGCGCAGAGACGGCTGTCCAGCTGGCGCAAAGAGCCCGCGGCGGCGTTTCTCGGATTGGCGAACGGCTTCTCGCCGTTTTCTTCCTTCTTCTCGTTCAAAGCGGCAAAGACGGCTTTGGGCATGAACACTTCTCCGCGGACAATCAGGTGCGGCACCGGCTCTTTGAGCGTCAGCGGCAGGGAACGGATGGTCATCAGGTTGTTGGTGACGTCTTCGCCGTATACGCCGTCTCCCCGCGTCAGTCCCTGGACGAAGCGTCCGTTCCGGTATTCCAGCGCGACGGACAGCCCGTCAAATTTGCACTCGACGCAATAATCCGTATCCGGCGCGGTTTCCCGGACGCGCGCGTCGAACGCGCGGAACTCCTCTTCGGAAAAAACGTCCGCCAGCGACCCCATCACGCCCTGATGGCGCACCTTCTCGAACTTTTCCGCCACCTGTCCGCCGACGCGTTTGGTCGGCGACTGGGGGGACGCCAGATCCGGATGCGCGGCTTCCAGATCCTGCAGTTCCCGGAAAAGGCGGTCGTATTCGGCGTCGCTGATCTCGGGATCGTCCAGGACGTAATACCGGTGCGAGTGGTATTCCAGCAGTTTTTCCAGTTCCCGCATGCGGGATTCCGGATCTCTCGTTTCCAAACTCATGACATGCCTCCATCGTCCGGCTTGACGGCGGTGACGACCGCCCAGTCGTTCTTCTCCCGTGCGGACAGGACGCGGAATCCGTTCGCCTTCAGTCCGGCCTCTACGGATTCCAGACGGGAAGACAGGATGCCGGAACAGATCAGTTTTCCGCCCTTCCGCAGGGAAGACCGGAACAGAGGGAGCATGGCGAGAATGATATCCGCCACGATATTCGCGACGATGTAATCGTACGAATCCGGCTTCAACACGTCGTTCCGCAGGTCTTCGTCGGACAGCACGTTTCCGCAATACGTGTTCAGCACGCGTTCCGGGATGCCGTTGATGCGGGCGTTTTCGGCCGCCGTGTCCGCGGCGGTCTGTTCGATGTCCACGCCGACGACGCGCCCGGCGCCCAGCAAAGCGGCGCCGATGCCCAGGATGCCCGATCCGCAGCCCATATCCAAAAGATCTTTTCCGTTCAGGTCCTCGGTCTCCAGTTCTTCCAGGCAGAGCGCGGTGGTCTCGTGCTGTCCGGTCCCGAACGACGAGGCGGGATCGATCTCCAGAACGATCCGGTCCGGATCCGCGTAGGGTTCCCAGGTCGGTTTGACCGTGAACCGGTTCCCGATCTCCAGCGGATGGAAATATTGCTTCCAGTTGTCCGCCCAGTCTTCCTCATCCACGGTGGAAAGCGTGACGGTCAGGCTGCCGAGATCAAAGTCTTCACTCTCTTTCAACCGGCGAAGGCCTTCCAGGATCTCGTCCTTCTGGAGGCGTCCCTGCTCGTTGCAGGGCAGGTAGGCTTTGATCCGGGTCTCTCCGGGATCGGTCATCAGCTCGTCTTCGATGTAGTCGTACGGGATGGATTTCTCGTCGATGACGTCCTGCAGATCGCGGAAGTCTTCCGTGACGTAGCAGGATATGCCTGCCGCGACCAGCACGCCTCCGACGAACTCCGCGCCCAGGCTGTTGGTATGGATGGTCAGTTCTTCAAATTGCATGTGCGTCACCTCTCAACGGAAAACGATTCGGAAAACGGCAACAACGCGCGCGGCGATCTCGCGCAGATAGTTGAGCGGGGGAAGATGGTGCATGTCGCAGCGGACGCCCTGCGCGGAAAGCCCCATTTTGCCGGCCAGCCAGACGGACCGGTACTGGTGATAGTCCTGCGTGACGATCAGGACGGACTTGAAGCCGAATACCGAAGCGGCCCGCTCCATGCTCTCGATGGTGGACAGTCCGTACGGGTCGCAGACGATGGCCTCTCCCGGCACGCCGTGCTCGATGCAGTACTGCTTCATCGCTTCCGGCTCGTCGTATCCTTCGGTCGCTCCGTCGCCGGTCAGAAAAACCGTCTCCGCCAGGCCCTGCTTGTAAAGGGAGACCGCGGTCTCGACCCGTTCTTCCAGTGCGGTCGAGAGCGATCCGTTCGCGCGGACCAGCGCGCCCAGGACCAGGATGCAGTCTGCTTTCTCGCAGGATCCCGCGTCTTCCGGATCGAAGACCTGTTTGCGGGACGACAGGCAGATATAGACGTTGCAGGCGAGGATCAGCAGAATGCTGAACAGAAGCAGGAGGAGAACAATCAGCATAGCGGTCTTCCAGCGCGGCGTCCGGCGCTTTTCTTTTCCTTTTTCACGGTTCCTGGTTTTCTTGCTCATGATCGAAAGCCCGATACGGCCGCGAGATAGCGGTCTTTCATTTGTTTCGCGTCTTCGCTCTGGGTCCCGGCCGATTCGCTGATGATCGTCGGGGAGACGCCCAGATGGGCGATGGCGTCCATCAGCGGTTCGAAATCCGGTCCGAAAATCGTGTCTTCGAAAGTCAAATGCCTTTTTTCGCCTTTTTCCGTGTATTCGATCTTCGAAAAATGACAGTGCAGCCGGTCGGCGTAATCCGGGCCGATCGTTTTCGCGATCCGATCGAAAACAGCCTTGTAGTCGTCTTCGGTATAGAACAGGCCGCGTTCCCGCGCGTTCATGTGTCCGAAGTCCACGACCGGCGCGAACCGTGGAGAAAGCGCGCACAATTCCAGCACTTCGTCCAGCGTCCCGAGCTGGTTCAGTTTGCCCATCGTTTCCAGGCCCAGCCGGACGGAAAACCCGTTCTCTTCAAGCATCCGGTCGGCCAGACGAAGGGTCTCCGCCGCGTAGGCCATCGCGGTCTCCCGCGGGATCTTGGCGGCCGATCCGGTATGGACGACCATAATGCCGGCGCCGAGCGCTTCGCACGCGCGCGCGGAATCGTACAGATAGTCGATGCTTTTCAGCCGCTTCTCCGGCTCGGTCGAGGACAGGGAAATGAAATACGGGGTATGGAAGGACAGTTTGACGCCTTCCGCGCGCGCATTCGCGCCCAGTTGGGAGAGCATTTCCGGCGATGCGGAAAGGCCCTGGCCGGCCTCGTATTCATAGCAGTCCAGCCCGCATGCGCGTACAAAACGCGGGGCATCCAGCGTGGATCGGTATTGTTTTTGAAAGGTGACCGAGTTGCCTCCCGGACCGAACAGAGCAGACAAGGCTTATTCACTCCTCTCGTTTGCGTATGCGTCGTATTGCGTCAGCGATTTCAGCAGCGGCTTTTCCAGTTTCCGCTTCACCCGGAAGAGAAGCGTCCGCTTGTCCCGGATGGGCGGGACCAGATAGAAGGGGATGCCCGCCAGATGCGCGGACAGACAATCCGTGAAGTGCTGGTCTCCGTTGGAGACCACCTGACTCTTCGGCAGCCCGAAGGACTTGATGGCCGCGCGCGTTCCTTTCGAAAAGGGCTTGCCGGCCTTGCAGATCACGGTGAATCCCAGCTCGCGGTTGAACTGCCGGACGCGGTCTCCGTGGTTGTTGGAGACGAAGGCGATCCGGATGCCGCGGTCGCGTAAGGAAAACAGATACGCTTTCATCTGCTCGGTGGGCTCTTCGATCTCATACGGGGCGATGGTGTTGTCGATATCGAAGACGACGCCACGAAATCCGCGTATCCACAGAAGATCGGGCGTGATCTCGTAAATATCCCGGAACAGGACGTCCGGCCGGAGCAATCCGTTTTTGACGTTCACTTCCATGTCGGCTGCCTCTCGTTGAAAACAAGATAGGAAACGGAAAACGGTGGAAGAAGCGGGGAAAGTTCGCCGTTTCGGATGTCCACGTCGCACGTCAGGTCGCCGGCCGGGCGGAAAACGCCGTCCGGCAGATCGCCCGAGCGGATGACCGGCCGGTCTTCGCGGTCGGACGCGTTGATCAGAAGAAGGAGCATCGCGCCGTTGGACCGCTTCCACAGTTCCGAGAAGGCTGCGATATGGGACAGCTTCCCGCCGTAGGCTTCGATCGTGATGCGCCGGGTGCGCAGCATGCGCGAACGGGAGATCTCCGGCGAACGCATCAGCGAACCGTCGTAAAAGAACGATCCGACCGCTTCTCTGCACCGGACGCATTTCCTGTAAAACGCGCGGTTTTTCAGTTTCCGGTACACCTCCGGATAGATCCACCCCATCTGTTCGCCGAACGTCAGCGACTGCGCAGCCAGCAGGTTCTGGCCGACGGCGGTCGGAGCCGCCGCGTAGTTGCGGCCGAACAGGATCACATAGCCGTTGTATACGGCCGTAAAAGCGGGGACCTGTCTGTCTTTGATCCAGATCCAGGACAGGAATCCCTGGATGTTCTTCATATAGGGCTCGGACGTGCATTCGGTCGTCAGGAATCCGTCCGGCGGCATGGACTGCCGGACATGGTCGATCAGATTGCGGTAGCTTTCGACCCACCAGGTTCCGCCGCCCGGCCGGTGCAGATGCGACCGGTCTTCGCAGGAATAGGGCTGCGCCGCTCCGATCTGGTCGATATAGACCCCGTTCACGTGCCATTCGTCGAACAGCGTGCGGACGATCTCCGCCTGCTTGTCCTGCCATAAGGCGGTGGAGGGACACATGACGGCGAGCTCGACGCGGCTGGTCGGATAGACCTCGATGAAGGGGTCTCCCGTCTCCTTTTTGGTGCAGAACGGTTTGGCGACGGCGGTGAACTGCCAGTCTTCCGTCCCGCGGTCATGGGTATCCCACAGCCGTCCGTTGATATACGGCATGACGGGCATGCCGTTTTCCCGCAGTTTCCGGGAGCCTGAGACAAAACAGTCCTTCGGCGGGAAATAGTGCGGATAGTTCGTATCGTAGGGGATCTGATGCCAGTCGTACAGATGGACCGGACTCGGGGTCGGCAGTCCGAGGTCGTTTGTGGCATCCAATAACTCGTCCGCGAACGCGTCGGTATCGGTCAGCCGTTTGCGCCACCAGTGTGCATTCTTCAGCAGCCATTCCGGCGTATCCGTCCGGAATCCGTCTTTGCGTTCCGGGATCCAGGAGGCAGACTGCAGCACAAAGGAGCGGTAGAGAAGCGCCGCGTCGTACCAGTCGCCGTCGAACAGTTCCCAGACCAGTTCGCCTTCCAGGTTCTGGCTGTTTGCCGGGAGGCCGAGATCGCGCAGCGGCATGGACGCTTTCAGTCTGGCTACGGGGCATCCGTCCTCTTTTTCAAACAGGAACCGCTTGTAGGCGGGGGCGGGATCGTGCAGTCCGACGTACATCCCGCTGCCCGTCTTCCTGTCCCAGAAGGCCATGTATTGCATCGACACGCCGTAGGACGGATAGTTCTGGCAGGTCCGGAAGGTCCGGGCGGACGGATAGACCTCGCCGCATCCGTAAGGGAAAAAGACTTCCCGATCGGCGGAGGCGGTAAAGGGAAGGACGGGATAGTCGCATTCGGCTAAGGACCAGACGCGGCCGGAGGCGTGAAGCCGGACGGACCAGGAAACGCGGCCGTTCTCTCCGACTGCCGTCAGCAGGACCGTAACGCCCGTGAGGATCCGGTGCCCGGAAAAGGAAAGCGTGCAGAGACCGTTTTCAGCCGAGCAGCGGACATCGGACCAGTCGCCGTCCGAACGGACGGAAATCGTTTCACCCGTCTGCAGATTACGGGCAGAGAGCGAAAAGAGAGACTCCGCTCCGCGGAACAGACGGGTGCCGGTCTTCCCGTCCCTGATCTCCGTCAGCAGGATGCCATCTCCGGTCGGCCGGAAGGCGAGCGACAGCCGGCCGGCTTCGAAACGGACGGCCGTGGGTTTTCGAATGGTCGGACTGCGCATGGAGAGCGCTCCTTTCGCGTCTATTTTCCGGAGGCAAGCATGTCCGGAAGCGAGGAATAACGGATGGGGATCCGGTTGTTCTGGATCATGTCCGAGAGGACCGACGGGAATCCGACCAGACAAACCAGTTCCTTTGCCCGGGTAACGGCGGTATAGAGCAGATTCCGGGTCATCAGCGGTTTCGGGGCCTGAAAGGCGGGGATCAGGACGAACCGGTATTCGCTGCCCTGACTTTTATGAGTGGTGATGGCGTAGGCGAGTTCCAGATCTTCCAAAAGCGTGAAATCGTAATCGCAGATGCGGCCGTCAAAATTGATGCGCATATATTCGCCCTGCGGGTTGATGGATTCGATCACGCCGATGTCTCCGTTGAAAATGCCGTCGCCGTCCTCGTTGCCTTTCTGCCAGGTCAGATCGTAGTTGTTGCGGACCTGCATCACTTTGTCCGATTCCCGGAAGGTCTTGGATCCGACTTTCCGTTCCCGTTTGCCGGGAGCGGGCGGATTGAGGACTTCCTGCAGGGAGCGGTTCAGTTCGACGGTACCGAGCGGCCCTTTGCGCGTGATGCAGATGACCTGGATGTCTCTCATCGGATCGATCCGGTAACGGGCGGGCAGCCGGTCGGCGCAAAGGGACAGGATGGCCTGCCGCGTCTGTTCGCCGTCCGGGCGCTGCAGGAAGAAAAAGTCGCTGTCTTTACGGGCAATATCCGGCAGGTCTCCGTTGTTGATCCGGTGCGCGTTGGTGATGATCAGGCTTTGCTCGGCCTGGCGGTGGATCCGGGTCAGCCGCATGGCCGGAAAGCGTCCGGCATTCAGGAAAGCGGAAAAGCAGTTCCCCGGTCCGACGGGCGGGAGCTGATCGATGTCGCCGATCAGGATAACGCGCGTTCCCGGACGGACGGCACGCAGCAGCGCCTCCATCAGAAGGACGTCGACCATGGACATTTCATCGACGATCAGCACTTTGCATGCGAGCGGGTTTTCCTCGTCCTTTCGGAAGGTCAGCGTCCCTTCTTCGCCCGGGGCGGCTTCCAGCAGGCGGTGAATGGTCTTCGCCTCTTTGCCGCACGCTTCGGTCATGCGTTTGGCCGCTCGACCGGTCGGCGCGGCAAGCGCGCAGGACAGGTTCAGTTCGCGGAAGATCTGGATCAGGGCGTGGACGATGGTCGTTTTTCCGGTCCCGGGGCCTCCGGTCAGGAGAGTGAACCCGTGGGTGACGGCCGTCCGGATGGCTTCCCGCTGGTCCTCGTCGTAGATGAGTCCCGTTTCGGCTTCCAGATCGGCCAGCTTTTCATCGATACCGGTGATCCGGAAGGGCGGGCGGTCTTTGGACAGGTTCAGCGCTTTCGACGCGACGTACTGCTCCGCCTGGTGATAGGGGAGCAATGCGTCAAAACGGGTCTCTCCGCTGTCGGTCACGATCAGTTCGCCGTTTTCCTCCATGGAGCCGACGACCGGCCGTACGTCGTCTTCCGGGATCTGCAGCATGGACGCCGTGTGAACGATCAGCGATTCCGAAGGCACTTTGCAGTGGCCGCTCTGATAGGCCGCGTCGTTCAGGATGTGGATGATGCACGCGCGAATACGGTCGGGGCAGGAGGGGGAAAGCCCCAGCTGCTGTCCGAGCGCGTCCGCTTTCTCGAAGCGGATGCCGACCAGATCTTCGCAAAGACGGTAGGGATTCTTCCGGATCAGATCCACGGCATCCGGCCCGTACCGCTTGAAGATGCGCACGGAAGCGGAGATCCCGAGGATCTCACCGAAGGCGAGAATGACGGGACGCACGCCGAACTGTTCCACGTATACGCGGTGGATCTCGTTCGCTTTTTTCGGCGATATGCCGTGTATGTCCGCGAGCCATTCCGGATGGTTCTCGATCACATTCAGCGATTCCTCGTCGAAGGCGTCGACGATGCGCTGCGCAAGCGTCGGTCCGATGCCGCGCACGGCTCCGGAAGCCAGATACCGCAGGATCGCCTCGACGGAAGAAGGGGGCTGCTGCTCAAGGTAGTCTACGCGGAATTGGCGTCCGAACGAAGGGTGAACGGTCCAGCGGCCGCGGACGCGCACCGATTCGCCCTCTCCGATCTTCGGCATGATGCCGACGATCGTGACGGCTTCTCCCAGACAGTTCAGGACGCATACGGTATAACCGCTCACGGGGTCGGCGTAGATGACGTCCTCTATCATTCCTTCGAGATACTCGTTTTCCACCTGTGCAACAAATTCCTTTTCGTATCATTCTGCAAGCGTTCTTACTAATTATACTGGATTATTAGAAAAAAAGCAAGTGAAAAGGGGAGAAACGGGGACGGGGAAACGGAAAAACAAAGAACCGCCGACCAGAGCAGATTGCTCGTTCGGCGGTTTTTGAAAGCGGGCTGCTTATTCGGCGGCTTCTTCTTTGGGCTCTTCGGCGGGAGCGGCTTCTTCGACAGGAGCAGCTTCCTCGACGGGAGCAGCTTCCTCGACGGGAGCGGCTTCCTCGACAGGAGCGGGTTCCTCGACGGGAGCAGCTTCCTCGACGGGAGCGGCTTCTTCGACGGGAGCGGCTTCCTCGACAGGAGCGGCTTCCACAACGGGAGCGGGTTCTTCTGCAGGAGCGGCTTCCTCAGCGGGAGCGGCTTCGGCCGATTCCTCGACGAATTCCGGCTCGAGCAACGCCTTGATGGAAAGGTTGATGCGCTTGTTTTCCAGATCGATGGCAACGATCTTGGCCGTCACGCGGTCGCCGACTTTCAGAACGGATCCGGGATTGTTGACCGGATGCGCGGCGATCTGGCTGTTGTGAATGAGGCCGTCCAGTTCCGGGATGATCTCGGCGAACGCGCCGAAAGGCATCAGGGAGACGATGGTAACGTCGACGACGTCGCCGACGGAGAATTTCTCCGTAAAGATGTTCCAGGGGTTGTTTTCCGGTGTCTTGTAACCGAGGGAGATGCGCTTCGTTTCCGGATCGAAAGATTTGACGAACACGTTCAGCTTCTGGCCGACCGTCAAGATTTCCGTAGGCGGACGGAGTCTGCCCCAGGACAGTTCGGAAATGTGGACCATGCCGTCGACCGGTCCGATGTTCACGAACGCGCCGTAGTTCATGATGGCGCGAACGGTTCCGACGAATTTCTGGCCGGGTTCCAGCGTCTTGTAGAATTCTTCTTCGGCCTGTTTCTTTTCAGCGCGGGCAACAGCCTTGATGGATCCGACCGAGCGATGACGCTCTTCGTTGATGTCGATGATCTTGAAAGAGACTTTTTTGCCTCTCAACTGATCGGGGTCTTCGTCCTTGCCGATCCCGGATTGGGAAGCGGGGATGAATACGCGGGTGGCGCCTTTCATCACGACCAGACCGGAGAAGTTGTTCTCTTTCCGGATGACGTCGTGAACAACGCCCGTCAGGATCTCGCCCGATTCGTAAGCGGCTTTCGCCGTCTGCCATCCTTTGGAAGATTCCAGACGCTTGCTGGACAGCTGGACGGTTCCGTCCACGTCGCTGAACTTGATGCATACAACGTCGATCTGGTCGCCGACATGGTATTTTTCGGTCAAATCAATGCCGCTTTCATCGGTAATTTCGTCATAAGGAAGAATACCGGTGTGCTTCGTACCAAGGTCGACTTTCAGTTCTGCGGGGCTGACCGCGGAAATCGTGCCGACAACCTTATCTCCTGTATGTAATGTTTTGAAAGAAGCGTTGAGCAATTCTTCAAAGCTGGCTTCTTCCTGCATGATTTCTGTCATGGCTGTGTGTACCTCCTGAATGATATTTCCGGGAGTGGATGCCCCCGCGGATATCAATATATTCTTTGCTTTTTGAATGATGGTCCGGTGATCCGGGAGTTCGTTCGCCGTCTCGATCAGGATGGCGTCCTTGCAGACGGCCTGGGCGATGTGGAACAGTTTCATGGAATTTGAACTGTTCCTGCTGCCGACGATGACGGTCAGGTCGCTGTGAGCGGCGCGTTCGCGTATTTCGTTCTGACGCGCTTCTGTTACCGAGCAGACGGTGTCGCACACACGCAGATCGGGATAAACGGCTTGCAGAAAGGCGCGGCATTCGTTCCACTCTTCGGTATTGAACGTGGTCTGCGCCGCGAGAACGGCCGGAGCGTCCACGGTTTGGCCGGGGAGAAAGGAATCGCGCAGCTCGCCGATCCCCGAATAGACCGCTGTCCTGCCCGGAGCGGAGGAGATGATGCCTTGCACTTCCGGGTGGTTCCGGTCTCCGATGATGATGAATTCCTCATCTTTACAGGACGCGGCGATATCATGGATCTTCTTTACATAGGGACACGTGGCGTCCACGATATGCGTGCCGCATCGGTCGATCGTCTCGTAGACGGCTTTCGTCGTGCCGTGCGCACGGATGAACAGCAGCGCGTTTTCGGGAAGATCCGGTATGTCTTCGGGTCCGATGAAATGCACGCCGCGGCTGCGGAGGGAATCGGTGAAGACTCGGTTGTGAATGAGTTCGCCGAGACAATACAGGGGACGATCGCCTTTTTGGAGTTCGGCCTCGATGAGCTGGACGGCACGCGAGACGCCCGGGCAGAATCCTGCTTGTCTGGCGATGGAGACGGAAGGCTTTTCCATCAGCCGTTTTGCATCCGTTCCCGGATGATCTTCAGGGCCAGATCGACGGTTCCGTCGATATCCAGCGCCGTATTGTCCATCAGTACCGCGTCCGCGGCGGGAACGGCCGGAGCGATTTCGCGTTCCGAATCATTTTTGTCCCGCCAGATGATGTCTTTCAAAACATCCTGATAAGCAGGACGCTCGCCTTTGGCGATCAGCTCGCGGTAGCGTCTGGCCGCGCGTGCCTCTGGAGACGCCGACATAAAGATCTTGACGTCCGCTTCAGGCAAAACGACGGTGCCGATGTCGCGACCGTCCATAATAACGTTCTCGGTCCGCGCGATCGCGCGTTGCGTTTCTAGCAGAAACTGCCGTACCTCCGGAACTTTTGATACCTGAGAGGCGTACCGGGAGATCTCCTCTGTCCGGATCTCGTTCCCCAGACATTTGCCGTTCAGGAAAACCGCGTTTCCGCCGTTTTCCAAACGCATTTCCAGCCGGCATTCGCCGAGCAGGGGAACGACTTTCTCGGGGTCGGATTCCGGGACGCGGTTTTCCGCGGCATAGAGCCCTACGGCACGGTAGAGCGCTCCCGTGTCGATGTAAATGTAGCCGAGTCTTTTTGCGAGATTCTTGGCCAATGTGCTTTTGCCGGAGCCGGAAGGCCCGTCAATAGCGATTTGGACTGTTTTTTTCAAAATTATCACCATTCGCAATTATACACGAATCCGGAACTGAATGCAAGAGATTTTTTCGA
>JAGACN010000036.1 GCA_017614095.1 Clostridia bacterium
AGCGACGCGGATACCGTTCCGAATGTCGCTCTTCAGGAATTCCGCGAGACGCTGTACAGTCTGAGCGACAGCCTGCGCGCAAAAACAGCATAACAGGACTGAAGGTTGCCGCCGCATGGCGGACGATCGACCAGCAAGCGGCCGGACCCTTTCGTTTCGAGGGATCCGGCCGCTCGACATTCGGTTTGTCTCCTCTTGACAGTTGGCTTTTTTTGTGATATCGTGTAAGAAAAGTAAGAATTGTAAGGAGGATAACGGGATGAAAACAGTCGAAAACGGACGCTTCATCGTCAGCGTCCGGATCGGGCCGAAAGGGCAGATCACGGTTCCGGTCGAGGCGCGTAAACTGTTCGGACTGCGGGAGGGGGACACGCTGATGTTCATGGGCGATAAGGAACGGGGCATGGCGCTTGTCAAGGCGGACGCATTTTACAGACTGATGGGGGGAGAAGGAACGGATGAAAGCCATTGAGACCCGGTCTTTGCGGAAAGAGTTCAAGGGGATCCCGGCGGTGGAGAGCCTGGATCTGACCGTCGAAGAAGGAGAGCTGTATGCATTGCTCGGCGTCAACGGTGCGGGCAAGACGACGACCATCAAGATGCTGACCGCCCTGACCCGTCCTACGTCCGGAGATGCGTTGGTATACGGCCATTCCGTGACGGATGAGCCGAACAAGGTCAAGGAATTGATCGATGTCTCCATGCAGGAAACGGCAATCGCGCGCAAGCTGACGGTCGAAGAGAACATCGCGTTTTACGCCCGCCTGAGCGGCCAGAAGCCGGAAGAGATCGCAAAAACCAAACAGACCGTCTATTCCGTATTCGGCCTTCAAAGGGAAGCAAAAAAACAGGCGGGCAAGCTGTCGGGCGGATGGCAGCGGAAACTGTCCATCGCGCTCGCGCTGGTCACAAAGCCCAAGGTGCTCTTTCTGGACGAGCCGACGCTCGGTCTGGATGTCCTGGCCAGGAGAGAACTGTGGAATACGATCACCGCGCTGAAAGGGCAGATGACCATCGTCCTGACGACGCACTATATGGAGGAGGCCGAGGCGCTGGCGGACCGGATCGGCGTGATGAAGGAAGGCAGCCTTCTGTTTTCGGGCACGAAAGAGGAACTGTTCGGCCGTACGGGGAAAAGCAACGTCGAAGACGCCTTCATCGAACTGGTGACGGGAGGTGAGGAGCATGCGTGAGTCCGTATCCAGAATCCGCACGCTGTGCGGCCGGAATCTTAAGGAGATCCTGCGCGATCCCATTTCGCTCCTTTTCATGATTGCGCTTCCGCTGTTCATGGAGATCCTGTTCTATTTCATCTTCCGCAATCTGACCAGCCAGTTCGAGATGAAGTATCTGGCGCCGGGCATCGTCGTCTTTTCCCAGGCGTTCCTGACTCTGTTTACCGGATTGCTGATCGCGCTGGACAGGGGCTCATCGTTCCTGACGCGGCTGTATGTATCCCGCGCGCGCCCGTTCGAGTTCATCCTCGGCTACGCGCTCGCGGTCGTTCCCGTCGCCGCCGTTCAGTCCGTGCTGTTTTTCCTGGCCGGCGGGATCCTGGATCCGAGCATCTTCTGCGTCCGTATGATCCCGGCCGCGCTGCTGAGCGTTGTGACGTCGCTGCTGTTCATCGCATTCGGCATCCTGTTCGGGTCCCTGTGCAACGAGAAAGCGATCGGAGGTGTATCGAGCATCGTGATCACCGGCCAGTCCGTTTTGAGCGGGATGTGGTTCCCGACGGAGGGCCTGAGCGGAGGGTTTTTGACGGTTATGAACGTGCTTCCGTTCAAGAACGCGCTGCTGACCGTTCAGTATATGCTGAACGGCGAGGGCGAGGTCTGGAAGCCGCTCCTGATCACGCTGGCTTATACCGTCGCGATCTTCGTTGCCGCGGTTCTGGTCTTCCGTTCGCGGATGAGAGCGGATTAGCCCGCGGTTGCCGAACCCTTTCGGGAGCGAATTTGGAGGAAACCCCGCCAAAATACCGAAAAAATCTTGCTTTTTGCCCGCGGGTCTGCTACAATGGTTGCGAAAAGAAACGCAGGAGGGAAAGGTATGAGTTTGTTTTCTAAACTGTTCGGAAACGACAAGGAAGCGGAACAGGCCGCGAAAGATCTGTTTACCACCATCTTCGGCAATACGGACGGCCAGCCCCAGAATGCCGAGAAGCCGAAGGAAGAGCAGCCCGCTCAACCGTCGAACGAGCCCGCTGCGGCTGCAACGCACGTCTCCGGACCGTCCGGCTTTTCCTGGGGAGAAGATATGCCGAACGAGCCGAACCAGTTCAACTACCCCGGCGCCTACTGGGCCTATTTCGAGGACATCTTCCGCACGGAATTCCCGGAATACCGCGTAGAGAAGAAAGACGCCTACGGCGACGCGAAACGGATCGTTTACACCTTCTACGACGGGACCCGGAAAGCACTCGTCGTCGAACTGATGGGCCAGTCCTGCGCGGCGAAGAAAACGCGCGCCGACTGCCTCAGCCAGGGGACCCCGTATCTCCGGTACTATTACAATCACGAGGGCTGGTGGAATACCCGCGCCTACGTGATCCAGCGCACCCGCGGCGCCCTTTCGAGATAACGCGGGACTTAAAACGAAAAAAGCAGAGAGAGAACGCTCAGCGCCTGCGGCGGACCCGGCACGGGACCATGAAACAGACTTCGCAGGCAGTCCTTCCGTGTACGGTCTGGTAGATACCGGAATTATCCGGTATTTAACGATTTCTCTTTCTGCTTTTTGTATTTTCATCCGGAGCGAAAATAAGGATGTCTTTGTTGGAGTTGCTGGACAGGGAGGAGACCTGGGAGGCTTTCGCCCGCTATAGGGCGTCTTTGGCGCTGCCCAAAAAAGAGGCGGCGGATTTGGCGCGCTTTATCCGGGAAAAACATTACCGGACCGTCTGCCGGTCCATTGAAGCAGGAGAGCCGTTTCCGCTTCCCCGCAAGGCCGTCATCAGCAAGATGAGCGCGTCCAAGAAACGGGTCGTGTACATCTATCCGGAACCCGAAAACACCTTCTTGAAGGGATTGACCCATCTGCTTTTGCGGACGTACGACGGCCTGTTTACGGAAGATCTGTATTCCTTCCGGCCGGGACGGACGGCTCAGAAGGCCGTCCGCAGGCTGATCCGGACGGAAGGCGTCGGCAGCTGGTACGCCTACAAGGCGGATATCCACGATTATTTCAATTCGATCCCGGTCGGCCGGCTTCTCCCGCTTCTGCGGGACGCGCTGAGAGGCGACCCGGAACTGTACGCGTTCCTGTCCGGACTGCTGACCGAGAGCAGAGTGCTCGAACGGGGAAAAGTGACGGAAGAGCGGAAAGGCATCATGGCCGGAACGCCGCTTTCCGCGTTCTACGCGAATCTGTATCTTTCCGGACTGGACGAATGGGTCCGCGGGCAGAACGTCCCCTACGCACGCTATTCGGACGACATGATCCTGTTCGCGCCGTCAAAAGAGGAGACGGAGCGGTACGCGGGTTTGCTGAAGGAGCGCCTGGCTGCCTGCGGACTGGAAATGAATCCTGCGAAGGAGCGCCTGTATGCGCCGGAAGAGGGGTTCGTCTTCCTGGGATTCGAAGTGCGCGGGAACAGGGTGGACATCGCGCCGGCCACCTGCGACAAACTGAAAGGGAAAATGCGGCGGAAACGGGACGCGCTGCAGCGCTGGAAAAAGCGCGGCGGGTACACCGGCGAGCAGGCCGCATCTGCGTTTATCCGGGTGTTCAACCGGAAACTGCTGGAAAACGCGCAGGACAACGATCTGACTTGGAGCAACTGGTTTTTCGCCGTCATCAATACGACGGACCGTTTGCACGAGATCGATTTGTACGCGCAGGACTGCATCCGGTTCCTGATCAGCGGAACGCATACGAAAGCGCGGTTCAACGCGCGCTACGAAGATCTCAAGCGGCTGGGCTATCGAAGCCTCGTTCATGCCTACTATGCATATTCGAAGAAAGAAAACGACTGAGGGGCGTTCCGTGCCGCAGGCGGGCCCCGGAGGAGGGAATGGAATGAAGCCGTATCAATTGAATCCGGCGGAGCGGGAAGTGCTGGAAGCCTCCTGCATACCGATGGCGGTCTACCGGTTTGCTGACCATCGGGTCGTCACTCTGGCACTATCCGCCGGCTTCCGGGACCTGTTCGGATTTGACTCGCTCGAAGAGGCGTTCGAGGTCATGGATATGGACATGTACCGGGACGCGCACCCGGACGACAGTGCGCGCCTTGCCGAGGATGCGCTGTCGTTCGCGAAGAATGAAAAGCCGTACGATCTCTTCTATCGGCAGCGGATCCGCGGCGAGTATCGCATCATTCACGCTGTCGGCAGACATGTATGCCGGGACGGTATTCAACTCGCGTTCGTGACCTACATGGACGAAGGCGCATACAAGCCCGAATCGGGATTCGAAGACAGCGGAGTGCTGTTCAACCGCTCCATGTCCTATGCCCTCCAGAATGAAAGCGGGCTTCTCAGAAGCAGTTTCGACTACCTGACCGGACTGCCGAGTATGACCTCCTTCTTCGAATACGCGGAAGCGGAGCGACTTCGGATGCAGGAACGGGGCGAATCGCCCGCCATGCTGTTCATCGATCTGAGCGGGATGAATGCTTTTAACCGGAAATACGGGTTTGACGGGGGCAATGAACTGCTGAGGGCTATGGCCAAGTTGTTGTCCGATACGTTCGGCGCGCATGCCTGCAGCCGGTTCGGTCAGGACCATTTCACGGCCGTATCCGCTGCCGCCGGTTTGAACAACCGTCTGAAAAAATTATTTAAAGAATGTGAAAAAATCAACGGCGGACGTTCTCTCCCCCTGCGCGTCGGCATTTACCTGAACGAACTGGAGGAGGTCAGTGCCAGCACGGCATGCGACCGCGCGAAGGTCGCGTGCAATATGACCCGGAAGGCATATTATTCCCATTACCGGTATTTCAGCATGACCATGCTGACGGATGCCGAACGGAAGCAGTATATCATCGACAACCTGGACATGGCGATCGAAGAAAAGTGGATCCAGGTGTATTACCAGCCGATCATCCGCGCCGCCAACGGACGCGTATGCGACGAGGAGGCGCTTTCCCGCTGGATCGATCCGGCAAAAGGCCTCATTTCGCCGGCCGACTTCGTACCCGTTCTGGAGGATGCGCGCCTGATCTACAAACTGGATCTGTTTGTTGTGGAGCAGGTGCTGGAAAAAATGAAAGCGTTCCGGGAGGCCGGGCTGTACATCGTGCCGCAGTCCGTCAACCTCTCCCGGTCGGATTTCGACGTCTGCGACATCGTGTCGGAGATCATCCGGCGGACGGACGACGCGGGCATCCCGCGTGAAAAACTGACCATCGAGCTGACCGAAAGCATGGTCGGCAGCAATTACGCGTTCATGAAACAGCAGATCGAACGGTTCCGCGCGAACGGATTCCACGTCTGGATGGACGATTTCGGAAGCGGATACTCCTCGCTGGATGTGCTTCAGACAATCCCGTTCGACCTGATCAAGCTGGATATGCGGTTCCTCGAGCATTTCGACGAGGGAGACAGCAGCCGGGTCATCCTGTCGGAACTGGTCCGCATGGCTTCCGGCCTCGGCATCGATTCCGTTTGCGAAGGCGTGGAAACGTCCGAACAGGCGGAGTTCCTCAAGGAGATCGGCTGTACGAAGCTGCAGGGCTACTATTACTGCAAGCCCATCCCGGAGGACGCCATCCGCAGGCGGTACGATTCGGGAGTCGCGATCGGGTTCGAGAACCCGGAGGAATCGGACTATTACTCGGCGATCGGCCGCATCAGCCTGTACGACCTCTCGACGCTGTCCGACGGGGACGACGAGAACTCCCTGTCGTATTTCGACACCGTTCCGATGGCCATTCTGGAATCGGACGGAAAAACGATTGAGATCACGCGGTGCAACCGGACCTACCGGCTCTTTATGAACCGGATGTTCCGGGAGGACGTGATGCCGACAAGGCACGGCTATCTGCTTCTCCGGGATGACCGGAAAACCACTTTCTGGAATGCGTTCATGGGCTGCTGCGAAGACGGCAGGCGCGTGATGATCAACGAGCAGATCGACGAGACGCAGTCCGTGCACTACCTGATCCAGCGCATCGCCGTGAACCCGCTGGCCGGCGTGACGGCATGCCGAGTCGTGATTCTCGGGACAGACCGGAAAGCGAAGACCGGGCTTTCCTATGCGGCGATCGCCCAGTCGCTGTCGACCAACTACTCCAGCCTGTATGACGTCGATCTGAAGACCGAGGAATTCGTGGAATACCGGCTGAGCGAAGCCGACAACCTGTCCATCGAGCGGCACGGGACGGATTTCTTCCAGTCCTTCCGGGACGAGGCGGAGAAACAGCTGTATCCGGACGATCTGGACGGATTCCTGCTGGCCTTCACTGGGCCGGCCGTGAGACGTCAGCTGGAGACGGACGGGGTCTTTACGGCCTTCTACCGGACCATGAAGGATAAAAAATCGGTCCATATGAACCTGAAAGCCGTGCGGAGCCGGAACGAATCCGACCACATGATCGTCGGCGTCAGCAACGTGGACGCGGAAATGAAGCGGAAGGAAACGCTGGAACGGCTGAAAGAGGAACGGACGACCTTCGAACGGATCGTGGCCCTCGCGGGCAACTTCCTCTGCGTCTATACGGTCGATCCCGAAACCGAAGCGTTCCTGGAATACAGCGTGTCCGAAGAATACGAGACGCTCGGGCTTCCGAAGAGCGGGAGCGACTTCTTTCGGAACGCCGGCCGCGTCGGCGAGATGGTGCTTCATCCGGACGACCGGATGCTGTTCGCGTCGGCCATGAACAAAGAACGGTTTATGGAAGAGATCCGCGAGCACGGCCTGGTGACGCTGCATTACCGGGTGATGATCGGCGGCCGGTCGAGATACGCCAGCCTGCGCGCGGCGCTGGTCGAGGAAAAGGACGGCCCGCGGCTGATCGTCGGCATTTCGGACATCGACGCGCAGACCAGGCGGGAACTGGAACTCAAGCACGACCTGTCGCTGGCCCGCAGCTA
>JAGACN010000005.1 GCA_017614095.1 Clostridia bacterium
GTCCACGGTGCCGTTCTCGACCAGGCTGCGCAGGAAGCGCTTGCTCATGACCGTATAGGTCATGTTCAGACGGGCGAACTCGATCTGCCGCGGCTTGCACGGGACGAAAACGTTGTCCACGACCCAGTCGTAAAGCGGACGGTGGATCTCGTATTCCAGCGAGCAGAGCGAATGGGTGATCCCTTCCAGCGCGTCCTGGATGGGATGGGCGAAATCGTACATCGGGAAGATGCACCATTTGGTCCCCTGCCGGTGATGCTCCACATACTTGATGCGGTAGATGACCGGGTCGCGCATGCAGAAATTGCCGGACGAAAGGTCGGTCTTCGCGCGGAGCGTGTATTTTCCTTCCGGGAACTCGCCGTCGCGCATCCGCCGGAACAGATCCAGACTTTCCTCGATCGGCCGGTCGCGGCAGGGCGAGACGGCCGGATGGGTCAAGTCGCCGCGGCAGTCCCTGAATTCTTCGGGCGTCAGCTCGCACACGTAGGCCAGCCCCTTCCGGATCAGCTCGACGGCATACTCGTAGTCTTTTTCAAAATAATCCGAGCCGTAGAAGAACCGGTCGCCCCAGTCGAATCCCAGCCAGCGGATGTCCTCCATGATGGCGTCCACGTATTCGGTATCCTCTTTCGCCGGGTTCGTGTCGTCCATGCGGAGATTGCACAGGCCGCCGAACTTGCGGGCGATGCCGAAATCGATGGTCAGCGCCTTGCAGTGGCCGATGTGCAGATAGCCGTTCGGTTCGGGCGGGAACCGGGTATGGACCGCCGAAACCTTTCCTTCCGCGAGGTCTTCGCGGACGGCTTCTTCAATAAAGTTGGTAGATTCCATATGTGTGTAAACCCCTTTCGGTTTGCAAGATCAGTTGTTTTTGCAGTCCGCGGCATACATGCGGATCCGGCGTTCGGACTCCGCGCTGCCGAGGATCTGCATCACGGTATAGAGATCCGGCGAATTCTTCCGTCCGGTCAGCGCGAGGCGCAGGAACATGCTCACATCCCCGACGCTGCCGGTCCAGTTTTCCGGATGCTCGCGGTATTCCTTCATGTTCGAGCAGAATCCGTACTGCTCGCCGACCGCCTTCACGTGCTCGAACCACGCGTTCGCGTCGTCTTCCGGCCGGTAGCCGTCCAGATACGTTTCCAGGATCTGCGCGATCAGCTTGCCGTCGAAGCCCTCCGCCTCGTCCTCGATGCGGAAATAGGGTCCGTAGAAGAACTGCACGAACGTCTTGGCGTCCTTCCAGTTCGCGAAATCCTTGCGCGGCTTCTTTCCGCCGCGTCCGATGGAAAAGATCGCGAGCGCCTTGTCCGGGTCCTCCTTCAGGCAGGAAGCGAATTCCGGATCGAACTGCTCCGCCCAGCCGGTCACGCCGGCGACCACGTCTTCCGCGGTCATCCGGGCGATGACGTTCTTGGACACGTCGTTCAGCTTATCGAAATCGAACAGGCAGCCGGACGTGCTCATCTTCTTGACCGAGAACGGGAACGCCGTATACGGCTGATCCGGATTCTGGGCATGCCATTCCTCGTAATTGGAGTTCAGCAGGGTCATCAGATACTCGATGACGCTCTCGGGCGGATAGCCCAGTCCGTCGTAATCCTCCATTTTCGCGCCGCGGTCGCGTTTGGACAGTTTTTTCTTGTTGCCCTCCTCGTCCAGCCGCAATACCTGCGCGGTATGCAGATATTTCGGCTGTTTGAAGCCGAGATAGCGGAACAGCTGGATGTGCTTGGGCAGGCTCGGCAGCCATTCCTCTCCGCGGATGACGTGCGTGGTGCCCATCAGATGGTCGTCCACGGCATGCGCGAAATGATAGGTCGGGATGCCGTCAGATTTCAGCAGCACGAAATCCTCGTCGTTCTCGGGCAGTTCCAGATCGCCCTTGATCAGATCGTTGAATCGGACTTTCCGCTCACCGTCCCCCTCGGACAGGATGCGGAGCACGAACGGGTTGCCTTTCCGGAGCTGCTCTTCAGCCTCTTCCGGCGTGATGGCCCGGTTGGCCAGCATCTCCTTCCGGGATTCTTCGGAAGCGGCCTCCCAGTCCTTGGTCTTGTTTTCCGTCTTCTTGTCGGCGGCGAGCGCCTCCTCCAGTTCCTCCGGAGTCGTGAAGACCGGATAGGCTTTGCCTTCCGCGACCAGTTTCTTCGCGTAGACCTGGTAGATCTCCTTCCGCCGAGACTGCCGGAACGGTCCGTACGGGCCGCGGTCCGTGATGGACCCGTCTTCGGCGATGGCGGCGCCTTCGTCGAACAGGACGTTGTAATGAGCCAGAGTGCGGATAAGCGATTGCGAAGCGCCCGGGACCTCCCGGCGCGCGTCGGTGTCTTCGATCCGGAGATACAGGATGCCGCCGGACTGGTGCGCCAGCCGTTCATCGATCATCACCTGATACATCCCGCCGAAATGCACGAATCCGGTCGGACTCGGTGCGAAGCGGGTCACTTTCGCGCCTTCGGGCAGTTGACGCGCCGGGTAGCGCTTCTCCACGTCCTCCGGTGTCTCGGTCACGTGCGGATACAACAGATCCGCCATACGTTTGTTATCCATACGAGGTCCGCCGGCGGCAAAAGCGGCCGGCGCTCCTTTCACTAAAATAGTTATCTCGCATTAAGCAAAGGCAAAAACAACCTCGCCCGATTGGTATTATACGCGATTTTTGACCGGATTGCAACAACGCATTCCACATTTCGCTTCGAAAAAGCAAAAAAGAAGCTTCGCGCGGTTTGCGAAGCTTCCGAAATGTCCGTATTTGTCGAGAATCAGTCAGTCAGGAATGTGCCGTGCGCGTCCAGATACGCCTGGAACCGCTTGACGCAGTTCGCTCTGGACGTGTTGGAATAATGATATTTTGCGTGCGGCTCCGCCAGGCAGAAGCGGATATAGGTCACTTCCTTGGAACGCGTCCGGCCCGCAATGGCGTCTTCCACCTGAGGGTCGAAGATGTACCATTTTTCGCCGATGCAGACGGTGGTCCAGTCGTGGCCGGTGTATCCGCCCGCGTTCGCGGTCGTCGAACCGCCCACCACATAGCAGTCCAGCCCGATATGCCGCATCATCGCCGTAAAGGCCGCGGAATAGCAGTTGCAGGTCCCGTATCCGTCTACCATGCACTGGTAGGCACAGAGCCAGTAGTTCTTCGCGGTGTCCCAGTGGTTCGGAGAC
>JAGACN010000037.1 GCA_017614095.1 Clostridia bacterium
CAGAGCTCTTTGAACAGCGATTCCGGAGTGCCGGCCCGGTTTCCGATGTCGACGGTCTGCTCGATCGCCTCATAAAGCCGGGACTGTTTCGGGACCACGGAGAGGCCGGCCCGGATGCAGCGCAGCGGATCGGCGTCGTTGAAAGCCGCCGCGATCATCGCGCTGACGAACATCGCGCCGTAAACACCGTTCTTGGTATGAGAGAAGGATGCGTCCTGATAAGCGGACCGGGCTGCCGCGACCGGGAATCCGGCATTGACGTAGCCGTAATGATCCGTTCGTATCTGAGCCCCGATCCATTCGCGGTAGGGATTCAAATACGTGTTCGTATATTTGCGCCGGTCGTTCAGATCGGCGGCGGTGCAGTTCAGGCTGTTCAGGTAAGCGGCCCGTTCCGCGGTGAACGTTTCGTAGATCGGCAGCCGCATCAGCCAGTTGTCGCGTACGTCTTCCGGCGTGAAATCGTTTCCTTTCCGCTCGTTCAGCAGAAGCGCCAGGACCAGATAGCGGATGTCGTCGTCCGTTTCCATGAATCGGATGTGCTCTTTCTGGCTGTCCGGGCAGTAGATCTGAAGATGATCGGATGCGGAGGACCTGGAGGGGAAGTAATCCTGCAGCGGATAGGCGTCTGCGCCTTCCAGCCACTGCCGGATCCATTCATAGCCGCGGAGTCCGTCTCTTCCGGATACGAACGGGTATGCCTCAACGGGTTTTCCAAGCGCGCAGCCGGCGCAGCGTCCGAGCCAGGCGCCGTACATGCGGTCCTCCAGTTCGGCGGGAGATCCGGCAAAACCGGGTCCTTCCGCCGGTGAGCCGGCGCATTTCAGGATGTCTTCCAGATCGTCCGGCTCCCGATAGGGAAAATCCGGACGGATCGGCAGGGCAGCCAGCCTTTGATAAAGGCGGAGAAGGCCGTCTTCGTTGTCGCGCTGTGCTTCGGCTTCTTCCGCGAAACCGGAAACATCGCAGCCCTCTTCCTTGCGTTCGACGATTTCCATCTGGATCAGATGAAAAAGAGATTCCCACATCGGCATTGGCGGCACCTCCTGCTTTTTTCTCTTTATTATACAACATTTTTTTTGAAAGCGCAAGACGGCTTTGGGACGAAATAGAGGATTTCTGTGCCATTTCGGGATGAAAACGGACCGTGATCGCCTTCTCAAAAAAGGATCGCGCCCATACGGAATCCGGTTGCGCATTTCCTCCGCGGAACATTGACAACCCGCGGGAATGATGCTATAATACGGACGATAAAATAGAGGAGTTATATCTATGGAAGGGACATTTGACCGGAAAGGCCGTCTGCTCACGGAAGAGCAGCTGAAATACCGCTATTACCGAAAGACATTTCTGTATACGCTGGTCATCTCGCTTGCTCTGATGGCTCCGTTCGTCATCTTCGAATGGATTCAGACCGGCCACCCCGTTTTCCTGTATTACGGAGATTACAATGCCCAGCAGATCCCGTTTTACCGGCATTGCGTCGAAATGGTGCATTCCGGGAATTTCGGATGGGACTGGTTTACGGATATCGGCTCGAATTTCGTCGGCAGTTATTCCTATTATGTGCTGGGAAGTCCGTTTTTCTGGTTTATGTGCCTGTTCCCGGCATCCTGGGCTCCGTATCTGATGGCGCCGATGTACGTCGTCAAGTACATCGTCGCCGCAATGCTGGCCTACTGCTACCTGAAGCACTGGGTGCGCAATCAGGATTATGCCGTTCTGGGCGCGCTTTTGTACGCGTTCTGCGGATTCCAGATCTACAACACGTTTTTCAATCAGTTCCACGATATCGTGGCGGTCTTTCCGCTGCTGCTGATCGGCATGGAGGAACTGATCCAGAACCGCCGGAAAGGGATCTTCGCGCTTGCGGTGTTCCTGAATGCGGTCGGGAACTACTTTATGTTCGCCGGTCAGGTGGTCTTCTGCATCCTGTATTTCCTGTTTCGTTGCATGGACCCGAACTTCCGAATCACCGGCAAAAAATTCCTGGCGCTGGCCGCGGAAGCCGTGTTCGGCTTTATGATGAGCATGGTGCTGTTCTGGCCGGCGGCGCTCGGCGTGCTCGGCAATTCCCGGTTGAACCGGTTTTTCTCCAGCGTGGAGAAAATGCTGTTCTGGTTCAAGGACGACGCGCTGTACTGGCAGCGGTACGGGCAGATCGTTTCCTCGTACTTTTTCCCGCCGGACATTCCTTCCCGCACGAACATGTTCTGCGGGCATACCGAGCGGTGGTCCTCCGTTTCCGGATGGATGCCGCTGTTCGGCATGACGGGCGTCTTCTCTCTGTTCACGCTGAAGCGGCACAGATGGTTGAAGATGGTGATCGTCTTCCTGATCGTCTGCTCGGTGGTCCCGGTCCTGAACAGCCTGTTCTTCCTGGGCAACACCTCCTATTACGCCCGCTGGATGTATATGATGGTGATGATGTTCTGCGTGGGAACGGTCATCGCGCTGGATCATCCGGAATCCCGGTGGAAAGGGGCGCTGACCGTCACGCTGGTCTGCATTGCGGCATTCGCGATCCCCTTCGGGCTGCTGTGGTACGACAACCCGTATACGGAGGACACGGTGGATTACCAGCTCGGACGTCCGCCGTACACGCTCCGGTTCTGGCTGTATACGGCCATCGCGCTGGCGTGCGTCGTCGCCTTGTGGTATATGATCAAGCGCCTGCGGGGGACGCATGTGTTCTCCCGCGCGCTGCTGACCGCCACCGGCGCCGTTATTCTGGTATACGGCTGTCTGCACATCGCAAACGGGAAAATGTATTCCTTCCAGAGTTCGTTCCTCGTCGATCAGGCGATCACCGGGGAAGTGAACCTGCCGTCCGCGGAAGAGGAGTTCTACCGCATCGACTTCTACCGGACGGACAGCATCAGCACGCTGGACAACCTGAACATCTACTGGAATTATCCGTCGATCGAATGTTTCCATACCGTCGTCCCGCCGTCTTTGATGGACTTCTATTCGCTCGTCGGCTACAGCCGCGGCGTCGGTTCCCGGACCAACAGCTCGTGGTACGGGCTGCGCGGCTTGACTTCGACCCGGTATTCCTTTATCCGCGTGGGGACGAACGGACGCAAGATCCTGTACGTCGATCCGGAAGACGAATCGCTGAATCAGCAGTACGAAGAGGATGAAAGCTACGTGTTCGTCGGCGTCGAAGACGGCCAGAACATTTACGTGAAAGAGAAATTCGATACGGAAAAGGGCTGGGTCTATTCCGATACCCAGAACAAGTTCGACATCTATGAGAACGAGAATTACCTGACCATGGGGTTCTGGTTCGACGAATACATGACGGAAACGGATTTCAAGACCGTGAGCTCGGGCTATCAGCGCTCCTGCCTGCTTTGCACATATCTGATCGTGCCGGACGAGGAAACCGAATACTACGACCGGTTCATGACCCGCGTTACGGAAGAGGACCGCAAAAAAGCCAATTACGGAACATTCGAGAACTCCGTCGCGGAGCGCCGCGCCGAAACCTGCAAGGATTTCACCTGGGATTCGTACGGGTTCTCCGCTTCGATCGAGACGGGAAGCCCCGAGATCGTTTTCTTCTCCGTTCCGTTTGACAACGGCTGGTCCGCCCATGTGAACGGGGAGCCTGCGGAGATCCATGTGGTAGACGGCGGATTCATGGCGGTCGAAGTTCCGGCCGGAACCAGTACGATCGCGTTTTCGTACAGGACCAACGGCATCCTGATCGGCCTGCTCGTGACCTGCGCCGGCCTTCTCCTGTTCGTCCTCTACCTGATCTTGTTCAAGTTCCGCAAGAAGGAAAAAGCGACGTACCGCTTCTTCAGCGAATCTTATTACGAAGAAACGGACTCGAACTATATCCCGCGCCGGCTGCGCCGGTCCCGGACGTCTGCGATGATGCCGCCCGGTGCGGACGCGATGCCGGAGTCCGGAGAGGACGGAGACGTTTGCGAAGACCGATCCGGAGGAGAGGATGCAGAGACGCCGGAAGCATCCGGGGAACCGGATCCGGCCGTGACGGAAGACCAATCGACAACAATGAACCAGAAAGGATTCGGCAATGAAGAAAACATTTGAACTGGAAGACCTGGACTGCGCGAATTGCGCGGCAAAAATGGAAGCGGCCATCAAGAAGATCGACGGCGTTCACGACGCCACGGTCAGCTATGTGGCGCAGAAACTGGTGCTGGATGCCGATGACGATCGGTTTGACGAGATCTTGAAAGAGGTCGTCAAAGTCTGCAAACGGGTGGAATCCGATTGCACGATCCTGCTTTAAAAGATGACAAAAAAGCAGCGTAAACTACTCATCCGGATACTGGTCGCCACCGCGCTGTTCCTTCCGCTGTTCGTGCTGGACAAACTCGGATTCGTGGAGGAATGGCCCTGGTATGTCGCGCTTCCCCTGTTCCTGATCCCGTACCTGATCGCGGGCTATACGGTCCTGCTGAAGGCGGGCCGGAACATCATTCACGGCCAGGTGTTCGACGAAAACTTTCTGATGACCATCGCGACCATCGGCGTTTTCGTCATGGCCGTCGTGTTCGGCGACGGCGAATATCCCGAGGCGTGCATGGTCATGCTTCTGTACCAGACCGGCGAACTCCTTCAGGGGATCGCGGTCGGCAAGAGCAGAAAATCCGTGTCCAATCTGATGGATATCCGGCCGGACTATGCCAACCGTCTGTCAGACGGGCAGATCGAACAGGTTTCGCCCGATGACGTGGCGGTCGGCGAATGGATCGTCATCAAACCGGGCGAAAAGGTCCCGCTGGACGGGATCGTCCGGGAAGGGACTTCACATCTGGAAACCGCCGCGCTGACCGGCGAATCGCTGCCGCGCGCGGTAGGAGAGGGCGAAGAAGTCATCAGCGGATGCATCAATATGAACGGCCTGTTGAAGGTGGAAGTCACCAAGCCCTATGGGGAGTCCACGGTTTCGAAGATCCTGGACCTGGTTGAAAACGCATCCTCCGCAAAAGCAAAAAGCGAGAATTTTATAACCCGGTTCGCAAAATACTATACGCCGGTCGTCGTGATCGCGGCCGTCCTGCTCGCGGTCATTCCGCCGCTGCTGTTCGGCCAGGCGTGGGCCCAGTGGATCAAACTGGCGCTGACCTGTCTGGTGGTGTCCTGCCCGTGCGCGCTCGTGATCTCCATCCCGCTGACCTTCTTCGGCGGTATCGGAGGCGCGGCCAGAAAGGGGATCCTGATCAAGGGATCCAACTGGCTGGAAGTCCTTTCCCGCGTTCAAACGGTCGCTTTCGACAAAACCGGGACGCTGACCAAAGGGACTTTCCGCGTCACGGTCGTGCATCCGGATCAGATCTCCGAGCAGGAACTGCTCTATTACGCGGCTGCAGCGGAATACTATTCGGATCACCCGATTTCCGTTTCGCTCAAACAGGCATACAAGAAGGAGATCGACAGTTCGCTGATCGGCGGCGTGGAGGAAACGTCCGGATACGGCGTGAAAGCGCTGATCGAGCAGAACGACGTGCTGGTCGGGAACGGGAAATGGATGGACCGGAACGGGATCGCCTGGCATACGTGCGAAGGACACACGGGTACCGTGATCCACGTTGCCCTGAACGGGACCTACGCGGGCCATGTCGAGATCGAAGACGAACTGAAAGAGGACGCCGTCCGGGCCATTCAGAAGTTGAAACCGCGCAAAACGGTCATGCTTACCGGAGATTCTTCCGCGGTCGGAGAACATTTCGCCCACATGCTGAACGTGGATGAAGTCTATAGCGGGCTCCTTCCGGACGAGAAGGTGGGCATGGTGGAGAAACTCCTGCAGAAACCCGAAAACAGAGCGCTTGCGTTCGTGGGAGACGGCATCAACGATGCCCCCGCGCTTTCCCGCGCAGATCTGGGCATTGCAATGGGCGCGCTCGGATCGGATGCGGCGATCGAGGCCGCGGACGTCGTTCTGATGGACGACAAACCGTCCAAAGTCGCTTTGGCCGCGCGCGTTGCCAGAAAGACCATGCGCATCGTCTGGGAGAACGTGATCTTTTCCCTGGCCGTGAAGGTCGCGGTTCTGGGGCTGGAGATCCTGCTGACGCTGAATGCGGATTCGCCGCTTTCCGTTTATGCGATGCCTCTCGCGGCGTTTGCCGACGTCGGGGTCCTTCTGCTCGCGGTTTTGAACGCCACGAGAGCTTTGTATGTCCCCAAGAATTAATTCCGATCTTTAAGAAACAGAGGTTTTTGAGATGAGAAGATGCGCTTTTTTACTCGCGTTGCTGCTTCTGTTGATGGCTTTGCTGGTCTCCTGCGGCGAAACGTCGGGCACGGAGTCGAGCACCGGCGAACCGGTGTCGGAAGCCGCGGAGAGTTCGGATCAAACGGAGACTTCGTCGCATACAAGCGAAGGAAACGGCGGTACGGATGAAAGCAAGGATCAACTCGTGCCAATCGCGGACCGCGTTCAATACAAGACCCCGGTCAGCATCGGGTGTTCCTATACGGTCAATGTCGCATCAGATGAAAAATATGCCGATTCCTACAACAGCGAACTGACCGACGGCGTTTTCGGAGAATGCGAAAGCTATTCAGACGGCCGCACGGTCGGATTTGCCATCGGTGACGCCGCCGCGCTGACGCTGGTCATCGATCTTGGAAAAGAGTACACAAACCTGTACGAATTTTCCGTCAGTTATCTGCATACGACCGAGGCCGGGATCGCTCCGCCTTCTACCGTCCGGGTCCAGTCATCGTCGGATGGAGAAAAATGGAACACCATTGGTCTGGGAAAGCGGCCGGTTTCCGCAGATGCAAACACGATGCAGTTGAGCACCGTTACCGCCAAGGATTTCGTGACGGCGCGGTATATCCGTTTCGTGGTCGCAAAAACGTCTTACTGGATGTTCTTTGACGAATTCCTGGTTTTTGCCGATGAAGAAGGCAACCGGCTGGAAAAAGAGTATCTGGAAAAAGTGAAAGCGTCTTACGGGACGGAGACCCGTACGACCGCGGAACGGGCGGCGGCAATCGCGTCGCTGAAGGGCGATGCCGTGGACCGCACAAAATACCGAAACGAATTGAATCTCGATTGCACCTATACGCTCAGCGAGAAGCCGGATTCCTCGTTCCCCGACAAGGGCGGGATGCTTTCGGACGGCCACATCGGCAAGGTGCTGGAGAGCGAAACGTGGGTGGGGTTCGACGGCTCCAAGACCGTGGACGTCACAATGGATCTGAAGAGCGTGCGGACCGATCTGGCTGACTTCGCCGTCTACGCCTATTCCAATCAAAGTTCTGCTTTGTATCCGGCATATATCAAGGTATCGGTCGGCGACAGCCAGGACGCCTTTACGGAAATCGGCCGGATCTACGGACCGACGGATACCGCTCAAACAGCATTCACCTATGAACTTGCGCTGGAGAACGCCGTCAAGGGGCGGTTTGTCCGCTTCACGGTCTGCGGAAGCGGGAGCGCGCTGATGCTGTTTGAAGAATTCGGTATTTACGGATACGGCGAAAAGGCGGACCTTCCGTATATCTATCCCGCCGTCACTCTCCAGAAAGAAAAAGACAAATACTGGAACGCCAAAGGCGATGACGCCACGAAGATCCAGAACCTGATCCTCGGACGGCCGGTGCAGATCATCGGCGGGTTTGCCTCCTCGTCCGACGCGCTGACCACGAACACGCCGATGACCTCCAGACTTCTGACGGACGGGAAAATGGCGTACGGGGTGGATATTCACGAAGGAGACTTTTTCAAGTTCCATTCCGGCGGAGAGCGGAACCTCATCTTCGACCTGACCGCTCTTTCGAGCATTGTGGAAGTCCGCGCCAGCGTGTTGAGCTATACGGACTGGGCCGTATACCGTCCTCAGCCGATTACCGTCTATCTCTCAGACGATACAGAGAACTGGTACGAGGTCGGGATCCTGTCCTTTGCGGCGGACGCCAAGGACAAAGCGACAAACTGGGGTTCCTTGAAACTGGAACAACCCGCGGTTGCCCGCTACGTCTGCATCTCTTTTGATGCGGGCACATGGTCGGCATCGGACGAGATGGAAGTGCTTGGCTCCAAAACGGTGGCGAAAAACGCCAAACGCCTGGCCCAGCTGGACCTCCCGTGCAAAACGATGGTTTCGGACAGAAACGACTGGAAATACACCGGGCCGAG
>JAGACN010000038.1 GCA_017614095.1 Clostridia bacterium
CGCGACGGCCAGCCAGCCGAACGCCTGGATGGTCGCGATATCCGCCGTCGCCCAAGCGCCGCTCTTGAATTCCATGACGCAGTAGATGCCAGCGACGCCGGTGATCCCGGAGCCGATGCCGGCCGCCAGATACTTGTATCTGGACACGTTGATGCCGGCCGCGTCCGCGGTCGCCGGGCTTTCGCCGACCGCGCGGAGATTCAGCCCCGTGCGCGTCTTGGTGAAGAAGATCGCCATGCCGACGGTCAGGGCAATGGTGAGATAGAGCATGAACCCGTAGCTGAAGAGCAGTTCGGAAACCACGCCCAGTTTGTCCGACAGGCCGGGGATCAGCGCCGTGAAGACGCTGTTGGCCGGATCACAGCGGACGTTTCCGGAGGACGAATGGATGAAGAAGATGGACAGGAATTCGGCCAGCCCGCATCCGAAGATGGTCAGGACCAGACCGACCACGTTCTGATTGATGCGCAGCGAAATGGTGAAAAAACCGTACAGCAGACCCATCAGCATGCCGGACAGGAAGGAAACGCCAATGGTCGTCAAGAGGATCATCACGATGTTCGGCTGTTCCACCGCCTGGCAATAGCGGAAGGCGGCAATGAATCCGGAAGCGGCGCCGACGCACATCGTGCCCGGGGTCCCCAGGTTCAGACCGCCGGATTTTTCCGTCAGCAGTTCGCCCAGGGAGGCGAGCATGATCAGAGCCGCGAAGCCGATCGCTTTCTGGATCCAGATAATCATAGCGCGGCCACCTCCTTATGTCCTTTTTTCGAACGCACGGAAACATGGTAATTGATGAAGAACTCGCATCCGATGACCAGCAGCAGCATGACGCCCACGATGATCTTCGCGGCGGCGGGCGAGAAGCCCAGATCGCTGTAGGTGTTCGCCATGAGCATGGAGCCGTTTTCCAAAGCGATGATCAGCAGCGAAACGCCGATCATGGTAAAGGTGTTGAATTTCGACAGCCACGCGACGATGATGGCCGTAAAGCCGTAGCCGCCGGCCAGATTGGACGAGATCGTATGGCTCTGCGCCGAAACGCAGAGAAGTCCGCACAGTCCGCAGACGGCGCCGGACAGCGCCATCGTCCGGAGCATCACCTTGTTCACGCTGATGCCGGCGTATTTTGCCGTATTCTGGGAATCTCCGACGACAGCGATCTCATAGCCCTGCTTCGTAAACTTCAGATAGAGGAACATCAGGACCGCTATAACGAGGATGACGATGATAAACCACAGATCCTCGTTCCGGAACCACGCGGGCTCGCTCCCTTTCCAGAGGGAGCTCAGCCATCCGGCGTTCGTGGACGGGTTGATCATTCCCAGCGCGGACTTCGGACCTCTCCACGTATTGAAGAAGTAGTCCACGATCTTCATGATGATGTAGTTCATCATCAGCGTAAACAGGGTCTCGTTCGTGTTGATGGTCGCCTTGAACACGGCCGGGATCAGTCCCCATACCGCGCCGCACAGAATGCTCACGACCAGCATCAGCGGCAGAAGGATATAGGCGGGCAGGGTCCCGTAGTTGAACATGATGAACGCGGCGCCCATACCGCCGGCAAGCACCTGACCTTCCGCGCCGATGTTCCAGAATTTCATTTTGAACGCGGGCGCCAGGGCGACGGCGATCAGAAGCAGTTTGCAGGAGGACTTGATGGTCACCCACAGATAACTGGCCGTGAGCGCGGACCAGAACGTGTCGAAAGACGACACGTTGTCCCATCCGGGAATGCCGAACGCACCCTTGGACATCGTCTTGATATAGGTCCACGGATCCACGCCGATGGTCAGCCAGACAAACAGCGCGCTGAAGATCAACGCGGCAAAGAACGCGACGACCCGGATGCCGAACGCCGCCGGAGCGGCCATCGGAGCGCGGCGGGTCAGATGGAACAGCGGTTCCTTCCGGATGGATGAGTCTTTCATTCCGCACCTCCTTCGCCCGCAGGGCTGCCGGCATTGGTCATCAGATATCCGACCTCTTCCTTCGTGGCCGTCCGGGCGTCAAGCACGCCGCTGACCTGCCCGCCGCACAGCACCAGCACGCGGTCGGATAGCGCAAGCAGAACATCCAGGTCTTCGCCCACGAACACGACGGCGACGTTCTTTTCCTTCTGCTCGTTCAGCAGGCGGTAGATGACGTAGGACGTGTTGATGTCCAGCCCGCGGACCGCGTAGGCCGTCATCAGCACGGTCGGAGAGGAAGACAGTTCCCGGCCGACCAGCACTTTCTGAACGTTGCCGCCGGACAGCATCCGGACGGGCGTGGAAATGGACGGCGTGACGACGCCCAGATCCCCTCGGATCTGCTCCGCAAGATCCTTGGACGGTTTCTTGTCCGTCAGCGGGGACGGACCGCGGCTGTATTCCTTCAGCAGCATGTTGTCCACCATGCCCATTCCGCCGACCAGACCCATACCCAGCCGGTCTTCGGGGACGAAGGAGAGGGAAACGCCCATCTTGCGGATCTTTTTCGGCGTTTTTCCGATCAGCGGTTCTTCTTTTCCTTCGGGATTCCGGTAAATGATCTCGCTTCCGGCTTCCGTTTTCTGCAAGCCGGCGATCGCTTCCAGCAGTTCTTTCTGCCCGCATCCGGAAATGCCCGCGATACCGAGGATCTCGCCGGAGTACGCGTCGAAGGAGACGTTTTTCAGGACCTCCACGTTTTCCGCGTTCCGGCAGCTTAGGTTCCGTACGCGAAGCCGCAGTTCCTGATTTTTCGGTTCCGGGCGGTCAATGTTCAATTCGACCTTCTTGCCCACCATCATCTCGGTCAGGGACTGTTCGGTCGCTTCGGCCGTCGGAACGGCTGCGACGAATTCCCCTTTCCGGAGAATGGCCACCCGGTCGGACAGGCGCAGGACCTCCTGAAGTTTGTGCGTAATGATGATGACGGTCTTCCCCGCCTTTTGCATATTGCGGACAACGGAAAAAAGTTTTTCGGTCTCCTGAGGCGTCAGCACGGCCGTCGGCTCGTCCAGGATCAGGATATCCGCACCGCGGTAAAGCGCTTTGACGATTTCGAGGGTCTGCTTTTGCGAAACGGTCATGTCGTAGACTTTTTGCTCCGGATGCACGTCGAATCCGTACTCGTCGCAAATGGCGCGGATCCGCGCGGCGACCTTTTTCAGATCGAAGGAGCCTTTGTCCTGCAGACCGAGCACGACGTTTTCGGCGGCCGTAAACACGTCCACCAGTTTGAAATGCTGATGGATCATGCCGATGCCGAGCAGATACGCGTCGTGGGGCGAGCGGATCGCCACATGCTGTCCCCGCACGTAGATCTCGCCGCTGTCCGGATAATAGATGCCGGCCAGCATGTTCAGAAGCGTCGTTTTACCGCTTCCGTTTTCTCCGAGAAGCGCCAGCACCTCTCCCTCGTAGATCTCCATGGAGACGTTCTTGTTCGCGACCACCTTGTTGCCGAAGCGCTTGGTGATGCCTTTTAATTCAATTACGGGTTTCTTTTCTGTCATCGGTGTTTCCCCCGCGGATCGAGAAATCGGAAAATGATCCCGGAAAGAGAGAAGCCGCTGTCGGTAGCGGCTTCCCTGTTTCGCGGTTGGTTGCGTTAGTTCAGTTCGGTGATGCCGTCGATGCGGAGCGAGAACGCGGGAGCGCTCTGCACGTAGGATTCGTGGTATTCGCCGCCCGAAATGACGTTGTTCGCGTCGTTGACCCAGTCGTTGTTCGTATCGGAAGCATAGGCCCAGGTGACGGCCTTTCCGCCGACGGTGAACTTGGAGGTGTCGAACACTTTGATGTCGCCGGATTTGATCTTCGCGACGACGTCGGCGACCTTTTCAGCGGTCCCTGCTGCGCAGGCGGTTCCCAGTTCGGTGACGTTGACGGCGTCTTTCTCATAGCCGCCGGCCCAGTTGGTGGCGATGTCGCCGCCGTTGATGGCCTGCGCCAGAGCGTACTGGTAGTAGACCTGCCAGGTGTTGGAGGCGGAAGTCAGAGCCGCATCGGGGCAGGCGTCCAGCATGGAAACGTTGTAACCGACCGAATAGACGACAGTACCGTTTTTCCAGGCTTCCTCAACAGCCGTAGGAGCGCCGGCGGAGTCGGCGTGCTGGCCGATGATGACGCAGCCCTTGTTGATCAGCAGTTCGGCAGCGGCCTTTTCCTTGTCGAAATCGAACCAGGAAGAGGTGTAGTAGACGTCCATCACGATGTTGTTGACGACAGACTTGAGGCCGAGGTAGAAGGCGGTGTAGCCGGATACGACTTCGGCGTAGTTGTATGCGCCGACGTAGCCGATGCGGATATTGTCGCCGTCAAAGTTCTTGGCAGACAGTTTGTTGTCCTTGACCAGTTCGGCCAGTTTCAGGCCGGCAACGACACCGGAGACGTAACGGGACTGGTAAACGCCGGTGAACGCGTTGCTGAAGTTCGAAAGTTTGTCCGCAGCGGCGGTATCGCCGGTCATAGCGATGAAATGAACGTTCGGATTGGCCTGGGCCAGAGCGGTCATATAGCTCTGATGGCCGTAAGAGTTCGAGAAGATGTAGGTGCAGCCTTCGGCGATCAGCTGGTTGCCGGCAGCCGTAACGGCTTCGTTCTCTTCGACTTTGTACTTCCAGATCAGCTGGCTGTCCTGAATGCCCAGGGCCTTCGCGGCACCTTTGATGCCGTCCATATGGGCCTTCGTGTAGCCTTCGGTTTCGTCGCCGACCAGGATCAGACCGATCTTCACAGCGGCGGGGTCGCCGGTGATCTGAATATCGGCCGCCGTGGTGTTGAC
>JAGACN010000039.1 GCA_017614095.1 Clostridia bacterium
CTTTGATGGTTTCCCGAAGCGCTTTCACCTGTTCATCGATGAACGCTTCCGCCTGAGCGGCGCTTTTGATTCTCTGGAGAGATTCCGGTCTGAAGTCTTTCATAAGTCTTCACCTTTCTTATTCAAACTTAATTTTAAAACATTATACTATGGCCGGCTTCCCTGTGCAATAGAAAAAGGCAGATATCCCCCATTTTTTCACAAAAAAAGAGCGCATCCCGAAAAAGATGCAATTCGGAAAACGTTTTTTCACAAAGCCGCCTGCCATCTCGATTGACAAGGGCGCCGGTCTCGTGTATAATGAAAACAGACAAAAGGCTTTCAGGGCCGTTTATTCGGATAAGGAGTTCATATGCTTTCCTTTCAATACAATCATGTTCAAAGCTTGAAACAAACCGATTTCGCCGGACTGATCCCGAGCCTGAAACAGGCCGATGCATGGATCCGGAACCGGGACGGACGCGGGAACGACTTCCTCGGCTGGATCGATCTCCCGGAGACCTATGACCGCGACGAATTCCGCCGCATTCAGGAAGCGGCCGACCGGATCCGTAAAGACAGCGACGTTCTGCTGGTCATCGGGATCGGCGGCTCCTATCTCGGCGCCCGCGCGGCGATCGAATTCCTGAAAGGCGCCTATTACAACAAGATCGACAAGCAGACGCCGGACATCTATTTCATCGGCAATTCCTTCGACGGCGAAGAACTGAAGACCGTTCTGGAACTCTGCCCCGGCAAGAACATCAGCGTCAACGTCATCTCCAAATCCGGGACGACGACCGAAAGCGCGATCGCGTTCCGCATCGTCCGCGAATACATGGCTTCCGTCTATTCCGAAGAGGAAATGAACCGCCGCATCTATGCGACGACCGACCGCGCCCGCGGGGCGTTGAAGACATTGGCGGATCAGAACGGCTATCCGTCGTTCGTCATTCCGGACGACGTCGGCGGACGGTTCTCCGTCCTCACGGCCGTCGGACTGCTACCGATCGCCTGTGCCGGCATCGATATCGCGGAACTGATGGAAGGCGCAAGAAACGAACGCGAAAAACTGTTCGCCGCCGGTCTGGAAAACGACGCCTACCGGTATGCGCTCGTCCGGAACCATTATCTGCAAGCCGGACGGCGCGTGGAAGTGCTGGCCAGCTACGATCCGTCCTTCCGGTATATGGGCGAATGGTTCAAGCAGCTGTTCGGCGAAAGCGAAGGCAAGGAGAAGAAAGGCCTGTTCCCCGCATCGGTCGTCTATTCGTCCGATCTCCATTCCCTCGGCCAGTTCATGCAGGACGGCTCTCCGATCCTGTTCGAAACCGTCTGCATGCTGGACGGCGACGCCGACCGGGATATGAGCGTTCCCTTCGAAGACGGGAATATGGACGGCTTGAACTATCTGGCCGGCAAGAACATGAGCCAGATCAACCGGCGCGCCATGCTCGGCACCCTGCTCGCGCACGAACAGGGCGGAACGGACACCCTGCTGATCAAATACGGCGCGAAAGACGCCCGTACGCTCGGCGAACTGATCTATTTCTTTGAACTCGCCTGCGCCGCTTCCGGTTATATGCTGGACGTCAACCCCTTTGACCAGCCCGGCGTGGAAGCATACAAGAAGAATATGTTCGCACTGCTGGGCAAACCCGGCTACGAACAGGAAAAAGACCGCCTCGAAAAACAGATCGAAAACATTTGAAAAGGAGATTCGACATGAGATTATTGGCAGATGTGAAAGGTACCGGCAAAACCAAAATGCTGGTTGAAGAAGTGAACCGCGTATGCGAGCAGTCCAACGGCGAAGTCGTCTTCGTGGAAAAAGGAAAAGGACTGACGTTTGACGTCAACTATCGGGTGCGTTTGGTCAATACCGACGAATACGGCATCATCGGAGGAAAGGCGCTGTACGGGTTCATCTGCGGAATCCTTTCTGCCAATTACGATATTACGGAGCTGTTCATCGACGGCGCCTACAAACTCTGCGACCACAACATCGAAGAACTGGAAGAATTCCTTCTGAAGATCGACGCCGTAACGAGCCGCAACAACATCGACTGCACCGTCACGGCTTCCATCGATCCGTCCAAACTGTCGGACGCGACGCGCGTCTTCGTTGCCGAATGAAGACGGTATCCGCCGCCGACCCGAACGGCACAAAACAGTTCTGGCTGTATTCCGCGCTTCGGGCTCTTGGCTTCTATACCGCGGGCAGTTTTATCGAGCTGTTCCTGATGATCGCCCGCACCGGGCAGGACAAACAGATCGTCTCCCCCATCGCCTCCGATCTGCTCGGGAAGTTCGGGATCCTTCTGGCCGCCGCCGTATTGTTCGGCGTCTCCTTCTTCGTCTTCCGGCTGAAAGGACTGCCGTCCGCGGCCAAGCGGTTCTTCCACATCCTGATCGTTTTTCTGTCCGTGCTGCTGGTCGTTTTCTCGCTTGTCAACGGCTCCAACCTGGATATGCAGGCTCAGGTCTTCGGCTACTTCTCCGTAACGCTCGCGGTCCTGGCCGTTTACGGCATCTGTATGCTGGTGGCGTTTTTCTGGCGGAGACGCAAAGGATCGGCCGCCGAATAGGACAAGATCCGGAACCCCATATATAATGAAAGCCCGTCTTTCGACGGGCTCATTCTTTTTTGATGGATTCTTTATTCTGTCGCAAACGCGGTCGGGATGCTGGATTCGGAAACGACGACGATGATGAAGTCGGTCGCCGCTTTGCCTTCCACTTTATCGCGGTAGGTATTCGCGTCCGTCATGCTGATGAAGTAGTCGCCGTTACGGGCCAGCAGCGTCAGATCCATGCTGTCCGCGATCAGGCGGGACAGAACGATGCCGTTTTCGTCGCGGTAAATCAGCACGTTCGGCAGTTCCGTCCGCTCGGTCGTGATCAGCGCACGCTCGGCGCCGCCCGTGTAGATGTCCGAGGAATCGATCGTCGTGAACAGCGTGTAGTCGCCGTTATCCGGATCGTTGTAGATGCGGATCTTCTTGGCGCCCTCCTGCATATCGAAGGCCGGTTCGTACACTTTGATCTCTTCCGTGATGTTCAGCGGGTCCAGTCCGCGGAAACGCACATAATCGCCGCCCTGCGCGCGGACGGTCTTTTCGTTGAATTCGTCCATCGTATGCGGAACAACGTCGGGATCCTTTTCGGCGATAAACGCCATGATCTTGTCATACAAGATCAGCGCACCGTATTCGGTGATATGGCTGTCGGTCAGCCGGTAGTATTTTTCGATCCCGTCGCCGGCCGCCAGGCCTTCGCTGACGATGTCCTGATAGTTGACCACGAACGCTTTGGTGGAGCTGACCGCGTTCACGACCTGCTCATAGCGGGTCAGCAGCGATTCGCTCTTCAGCGCTTCGTCTTCCGGAGAGAAGATGGACGGATAAACGGTCGTCACATCCGGGACGAACACGTAGATCAGACCGAACTCGGAGCCGTCCGCACGGGTCTCGTACGCCTGATAGCGGCTGACCACGGTCGCCTTGATGGACTTGACCTGAGAAGCGGTATACAGTTCCTTGCCGAGATAGTCGTCCAGATAGTTGGAGAAGTACAGTAAGGAATCGCGTCCGACGGAAACGCTCTTGCCGTCCAGACGGTCTTCCGCCGTCGAGTCGTACGGAATGGAGAACGGCAGGACGTCGCCGATCTCTTCGTCGCCCTTCATCGCCACGGCGGCGAACGTCGAACGGGCGGGCGTATGCAGATCCACGGAAAGAATGAAGTAGTCGTCCACGCATTTCTGCGTTATGGTCGTATTCATGCCGCCGGTCACGCGGACGGAGTCCACACCGGCTTTGACGGCCTCTTCGGTCAGTGTTCCGTATACAGCCACATTCATCGGAGTGATGCTGACCACTTCGACGATGGTCAGGTATTCGCCCGAAGCCACCACGTCATCGTCGATGATTTCGGATTCTTCTCTGCTGATGTTGATGAGGTTGGTGAAAATCTCATCATCCGGCGTTCCGTTCGGAACGCAGGAAGACAGCACCATCGCCGCGCAGAAGGAGCACAGCAGCAGAACGATGAGCGACTTCTTAAGCATAGATGTACGATTGAACATAAATCGGGTCCTTTCTTCCGGGCTTTGCATGCGTATGGAGCAAACCGGGAACTGCCGGAATCATTTCTAACAGTTTATTATACTCAATTCATTTCGCTTTTGCAAGACTATTTTGTAAACCTTTTGTACGCCTTTTTGTAAAACCTTTTGTACGCCTTTTGCCTCTTCTGAGGATCTTTCGGCACGTCCGGACGTTTTGCCGCCTAACGGATCATAGCAAACGACAGCACCCACACCGGGATCTGCCAGCACATCTGGAAGATGACAGCCTGGAGCACGCCGAACGCCTGCAGGTCCTCAGTGATGGCGAGGAACGCGACGGCAACGAACGACAGGACGACCGAAATGACGGTGATGATCTCGTTGCACTTCCCGACGTGATGGATCTTGTCGCTCAAGGCGAACATACGCAAGAAGTTGTGCAGAGAGGAGTTGCAGACGATGCCGGACGACGCGCGCGCGCTTTCGCCGGAGATATCGCGCGGATGATTCTGTTTGAGCACGGAAACGGGGCATTTGCGGAATTTGATCAGCCCGGCGATCAGATCGTTGGTGATGTTCGGGTCCATCGTTTTGACGCCCAGGCAGAGCCCGGCGCGGTACAGATCACGGAGAAGGGTCTCGAACCGCGGGTTGATCCGGTAGCGGATATAGACCTTCGCGGCCAGCTGCTCGTCGATGACCACGTACATGACCGAGCCCGCGTTCCGTTCGAAAGCCTCGTCACCCGGTTCCGCGGGCGCCGAAAAACGGTAGCGCTGCAGGAAGGTGCGTTTGCCCAGGAAAATGTGCTTGCCGTCGACCGCCACGCAAATACCATCGGCGGCATTCTCGATGACGCGCGCCGATTCATAGTTCTCGAAGGGGCCGTCCACCATCCGGGCCGTCACGCTTGTGAGCGGGCCGCCCAGGAAGGAGAAGATCTTGGCCAGTTCCGGGATGATCTTGTCGATGCGGTAATCGCTGTACGTATTGATGGAATTCAGTTTGACCAGGTTGGCCGGGAAGACTTCCGTGTCCGCGAAAGACAGGACGCGCGCGTTCTCGTATTCTTCGGCGACCGCGTTCCCGATAAAGGCCGCGCTGTATTTGCCTCCTCTGCGGTTGGCAATATACAAAGGAAGGACAAGCATAAAGAAAGCAGTAGAAGGGATGGAAACGGCTACCAGCGCGTAAAACGCGCGGAAGGCTTCCGAAAGAGGCCGGCCGATGATCAGGAGCGCCGCGAAGACCGCGACTCCGCCGAACAGGATCAGCGGCAGGATGACGTGGAACAGGTCATCGTTCCTGGAACGGCGGACCGTCCGTTCGGCAAACCCGTCGACAAAACTCGCGCGCTTGACCGTATACATTTCACTGTCGTCGGACATATAGTGCCCGAACTCCTCGGATTCCATAACCGAGGAAGGCAGCTTTTCCGCAACGTATTTCAAACGGTCCTTCGAGATGATGCCGAAGACACGTTCGTCTTTGGCGCTGCGCAGCACATTTGAGAATGCGGAGCAGACGCATCCGAAGCACAAAGCGGAACCGTACAGACCGAGCCTGTCGATTTCCGGTCCGCGGATAACGCAGATGACAGTATAGGCGGCGTCGAAGATCAAGCCGAAGACCAGCATGCTGTCCGCGTTCATTTTGAACGTAAACATCCCTTTCAGTCCCTTGATCACGGACGGAAGGATGGTCATTGCGCAGAGGAAGACCAACTGAAGATCGATCAGAATATACATCCGGGCGCCGGTATTGACGTCCCCCGATTTCAGCAGGAAACCGAAGAGCGTCCCGAATTCCATCAGGCACACCATTCCGGTCACGAACAGCGCCAGCAGGAGGCGGACGATGTTCCCGCGCTTGGCGGAGCGCAGCTTCCCGGACAGTTCCGGATTCTGCGTGCGGCTGGTATATTCAAAAATGAGGTCGGTGGCTTTCTTTCTCTTTTTCCGCGATTTCAGGATCATTTGCGCGCGCGCGGGATCCATAGTATAGTCGCCGTCCGCCATCCGGTCGAACGCCATGCGCAGATTGTCGTCGGTCGGATCGGACCCCGGCCCGATGGAGGGGACGTCCGCTCCGTCCGAAATGAAGGACAGCTGCCCGTCGTCCCGGTCCGATTCCGGAATGCCTCCGGCGATGACGCGGCTTCCCAGGTCCTGATAGTCGCGGTCGTAATCCGCATACTGCATTTCCCGTTCTTTTTCGCGGATGGTCATCGTATCGCCGAGCGGGAACATTTCGGCCTGCTCGAAAGAAGGCTCACGCTCGCCCTCGTCGTC
>JAGACN010000040.1 GCA_017614095.1 Clostridia bacterium
CGCTCCGCTACCGGATCAATAATACCGGCCGGTGGCCCTTGCCGTCCGTCAGTGTCGCTTTTTATTTCAACGGCTTCGTGGAACTGCTGGACGGGGACGCGGAGAACCGGAGCAGGAACTGTTTCTGTGTGGATACGGCGCTTCTCCCGCACCGCGTCTGCCGCGGAACGATCCGGATCACCTTCCGGGAGCGCGGCCGTCACGACCTTGGCAGGGTCTATCTGGAAACCGGAGACTTCCTGGGTCTGCGCCCGGTGATGCGCTCCTTTGACATTCCGCTTTCGGTCGTCTGCACCGCAAAGGCCGTGGACGAACAGCCGGATATCCGGCCTCTCGGCGGTTTTCTGGGAGACATTTCCGTCCGCCGCTTCATCCTGGACGACCCGAGTATGGTCCTGGGCTACCGGGAATACACCGGCTCCGAACCGCTGAAGGACATCTCCTGGACCCAGACCGCCCGCACCGGAAAACTCATGGTCAAACAGCATGATTTCACCGTGGACGCCGACGTTGCCGTTCTGGTGGATACCGAGGACGTCGAAGACGGGCAGCGGGAATACTGCCTCAGCCTGGTCCGGACGGTCTGCGACGAGCTGGAGCGCAAGCGGATTCCGTATGCGATCCTGTCCAACGGCGATCTGCGTTTCCGGGAAAAGGGAGTCGGACGGGGGCACTGTTTCGAGATCCAGCGGAGGATCGGATTATGCCGGTTTATCCGCTATTGGAGTTTCCGCCGCCTTGCGTCCGACTGCGCCGCCGGCCCGGGCTGGAAGGGATATATTATCGTGGCGCCCCGCTTCAGCGACGAACTCGACGAGGACGTTCGCTGGCTGCGCGACCGCACCGGGACGCAGGTCTGCGTCCTGACGGGAAAGGAGGAAACGGAACATGCGTAACGTTCCCGCCTTTCGTTTGGGAGCTCAGATCTGTTTCGGCATCGGGATCCTGTCCTTTTTCGATCCCTTCCGTGAAGATCCGTGGTTCTTTTTCCTGCTGGCCGCGCTGATAACGGCAGCCGCCCTCGCCGCGTGCCGGGTCTCCCGGAAACTCCCGCGGTTCTTTGTGAGCTTGGTGCCGGGCCTCGCGTTTCTGTTCCCGGTCTCGCACTGGATCAATCTGGCGTCCGGGATCGCGCTCCTCGCGTACGCGTCTGTCGTCGTGACGTTCGCGTTTCTGGATCCGGAAGACAATACCTACCGCAAGAAAGCCCGCCTCCTGATCGGCGGTTGCATGCTGTGTGCCGTCATTGCACTATTTGCGGGCGAAAAGGCGCTTCCGTCCTTCGGGTTCATGGTTTGCTCGGTATTGCTTGCCCTGCTGGCGGTGCGTATGCAGCAGGCGGCCGGTTTTATGGGTCTTGCCTGGCAGGCCGGCAGCGTCGGTATGCTGGTCACGGTCCTGGGGATCGGGATCGGAACCGGATCGCTGATCTGGGTCTTCCGCGCCGAACTGACTGCCGGATTGCTGTTTTTGGGAAAAGGCCTGGGGTCGTTTCTTCTGCTCCCGGTCCTTCTGCTGCTCTCGGCCTTGCGGATCCTGTCGAGCAACGAGATTCCGGAGGACATATCTGAGCTGGAGTCTTCGCTGGAAGACAGCATCGACCGGCCGGGCGATCCGCCTCAGCCCATCCCCGGCACGGAACTCCGCACGCCCTTCATGCTGCCCGAGGATTTCACCGTCCCGTGGGTCGAGATCGTAACGGCCGTCGTTGTGATCCTGCTGATCCTGTTGGCAGTCTGGCTTATTCGGTCCAGACGGTTCGGCATCGGACGACGGTACCGGATCCGTGAAGCCGACGGCGTCAATCCGGCGGAGAAGAAAAAAAGCCGGGAAGCGGGAAGCCGCGAGGCGTCGGACAACCGCAAAAAACTCCGCCTCCTCTACGGGCGGTACATGAGTTTCTTGCGCGACAACGGCGTGACGTTCTATCCCGGTATGACGACCGAGGAGATCACCGACGCTTCCACGAAACTGCTTTTGCGGAACGACAGGCTCCTGCGGACTCTTTACCGGCGGGCGCGCTACAGCAGCGATCCGATCACCGACGCGGATCTGGCCGCCGCCAGGGCCGCTTTCGATCAATTGGTCGCCCGGAAAAAACGGGAAAGCGGGGATTAGCACGTCTGCGGCCGGCAACGGGAAGGCTTCTCCTTGGCAAATCCCGAAAAAACGAAGAAAACCGGTCCGGAAAAATGTTTTGCTCCGGACCGTCCCAAAGACAAAAACGGATCGCCCTGCAATGGTAAGCAAATCCGCCATCAGGCATCCACCATCTGAAAGGGGACTCAGAAAATGATTCGATTGCGCGGTCTTTCCATCGTTGTCCTGGCCGTTCTTTTGCTTGCCTCCGTCCTTCCGATGACGGCCGCTTCCGCGGACACCGTCTATCTGAAGGTCATCCGGTACGACGGCGTGGACAACATCCTTTACGATCCCTGCTATGCCAGCTACGGCATCGAAGTGGAGGGGGCGGACGAGGATGACGAAATCACGTACCGCTGGCAGGTCAACGTTGCCGGGATCGTCGGTAATCACGAGTGGCTCGAGGCTTCCGACTGCACCTGGACATGGAATTATTTTTCGCCGGTCATAACGGTTCGCATAAACGAAGATTATCACACGGCGACGCCGCCGAACCGGTTCTGCCTCCGGTGCATCGTGAAGGTGGAGGGAAAAGAGTATCTGTCCCCGGTCTTCGAGATCATCGCACGCGAACGGCATCTCTTCGACAACATCGCCGTCAACGGCGTGACGCTCCCGGAAGCCGGAAAAAAACCGGTTTCGTCCGGCCTCTTTGAGACGGATCATCTGTCGTCCGGTCCTGTAACATGGTATACGGTCGGCACCGACGGGGCGTATACGAAAATGGGTTCCGGAGAAACATTTGCCCCCGGAAAGACCTATGCGTTCGAGATCCGCGGCACAATGGAGGAATCCTGGTTTTTGGATTATGACGCCACGACGGCGACCGTAGCGGACACGCCCGCACGCGTTCAGCTTGAGCCCGGAGACAGCCGGAGCATCCGCGTTTATGCGGTCTACCATCTGGACGGAACGGAATGCGTCCCGGTCGGATACAGTTCCGACCTTTCCAATCTTCTGCACTTTCAGCGCAGCGGGATCGTCCCTTCGCCCGACGAGGATGACGAACAGGAAACGAACGTCCAGCTGACCGAGGGGAACTCTTTCACGTTATCTTTCCCGTACATCCCGATCGAATCGTGGGCCGCTCTCGAAGGCTATTCGATCCTTCCCGTCTGGAGCCTCAAAGAAAACGGCACCATCATCAAAACGGGTTCCGGCTCGTCGGTGACCTATGCCGGCTGGGCCGCGGGGAAGGACTACCTCCTGACGGCGACGCTCGGCCTGGCGAAGGACGGCAAACTGCTGCCGAACGTAATCGAGGAGTTCCGCTTTATCATCACGGTGGCGGCGACCGATCAGCCGCCCGTCATCACCCACCAGTCGCCGAAACTGGTCGACTATATCGACGGACAGGACGTCGCGCTCTACTGCATTGCTTCCGGAAAGAGTCTGACGTACACCTGGTACCGGTACGGACAGAAAAAAAGCCGGTTCAACGACACCTATTACACCTGGAGCCCGATCTACGCTCCGGACAAGGAACGCGTCACCATCTATGAGGCGGGTGCGGCGGACAGCGGCACGATGTACAAATGCGTCGTGAAGAACGCCGCCGGGGCCGTGGAATCGAGAGTCTTCACGCTGAACCAGATGAGCGGACAGATCGGTCATCTGACCCTGACCACGAATCAGGTGGTCGAGAACGGGAAGGCGTGCGCCGTTTCCGTCTACGGTGCGGAGACGGGCATACAGGCGGTGTCCGGCGAGCTGTTCGTATCGGACGATCCCGCCGCCACCAAGGCCGCGTCCGACTATCCGTCGTTTATCGGGACGGTCACGAAAAAATACGCCGGAGACGCGATCCCCGAAGGAAAGGACTGCTATCTGGGCATTTCCGTCATGACGAAGGAAGGACATTCGTTCGCATCCGATCTGTCGGCAACCGTGAATCTGCATGAGACAAAGATCCTTTCGCTGGACGCCACGACCGCGTACATCCTGCTGAAAGTCGACGCCTCGATGATGCTCCCGCTGGGCGACGTGAACGGCGACGGAGAAGTGGACGTCATGGACTATATGCTGGTCAAACGCCACGTGCTGCAGACGATCGTCCTGGACGCAGACCGGCAGTCGCGCGCCGACGTGACGGGTGACGGCGAGATCGACATCAAGGATTATACGATCGTCAAACGGATCGTGCTGGGCACCTACAAGCCCAACCCGTGATTCATGAAAGGCCGGCGGTCTGCGTATCGGACTGCAACGGTATGGAACAAATGTTCTGAACGTGTGCGACCCCGTTTCACCCCGGCCGGACCCTCAAACAAGGAAAAAGAATGGATAATAGAAAGGAGGCCGCCTGTTCCCGTGATCCCTTTTCGCGGGTATGTGGCGGTATGACGATGAGAAAGAAGATTGCACTTATGCTCGGAATGCTGTTCGTTGCGTCTTTGTGGCTGACGGCCTGCGGACCGGCGGCCCCGGCAAACAGCGTGCCCGAAGGGACGTCCGATCCGGAGAAATCCGCGGAGGCGCCCGAACCGGCTCCGGAGGAGAAACCCGCGTCCTCCGGGGCAAAATCAGGCTATTACGTCGTCGAAACGATGGCAGACCTGCGCGCCATGACCGTGACCGAAAAGGACGTCACCGTTTCGCTGCTGGGCTATTACGAACCCGGCGACGGCGGTCAGGGCATCTTTTTCTGGAACGA
>JAGACN010000041.1 GCA_017614095.1 Clostridia bacterium
GGGCGTGCGGTCTTCCTTGCGGATGACTTTTTCCCAGTCCCACTGATCGACGTAGACCGAATGGAGGTTGTCGACGATCTCGTCACGCCGGATGGCGTTCATGTCCGTCACCAGTCCGTTGCCGGGAAAGAATCCGTAGCGGCAGAGGGCATAGCGCTTCCACTTCGCGAGCGAATGCACCACCTGGCCGTCCGAGCCGACGTCGGGGATGTCGAACGAGACGGGCCGCTCGACGCCGTTCAGGTTGTCGTTCAGGCCGGACGCCTCCTCCACGAACAGCGGGGCGGAGACACGCTTCAGGTTCAGTGAATGGCAGAGGTTTTTCTGGAAATTCGTCTTGATGAACTCGATGGCGCGCTGCGTTTCGTACAGCGTGAGCGGATTTTTGTATCCTTCGGGAATGATGCAGGATGACATGGCGGACTCCTTTGAAACTGGTGAAAAGAATGGTTCGGAACGAAATCGGGGAAATTTTAGCACGGACCGGGCCGGAAAGCAAGACCGGTATGGAAATTCGATGCCGGAAACGCAAAAAAAGAGCGGAAAATCTGTTGTTTTTTCGGAGAGAATGGGGTAGAATAGAGAAAAAAGAAGGATCCGGCAAAAGGAGGGACGGCTCATGTTTAAGTTTCTGCTGATCATGGAGATCGTGCTGGCGGTTTTCTCGTTCTGTTTCGGCGTCGTGAGCAGCATGTTCACGCTGAACAAGAAACGGGTTCCCGCTTTCTGGACGAAAATGGCCGCGTCCCTCTGCTTTCTGATGATCGGGTTCCTGAACGCCTTCTACAGCACGGACGGCGTCTTCGCGGTCGGCATCCTCGCGGGTCTGTTTTACGGATTCGCCGGAGACGCGTTCCTGGCCGCTCCCTCCGTCCTGCCCGGCAGGCCGCGGCTCTATCAGGCGGGCGGCGTGCTCTGCTTCGCGATGGGCCACGTGCTCTACTGCGCCGCCATGATCGGCTATTACGGCATCTCCGTCTGGGCGTTCGTGTTTGCGGCCCTTTTGCTGGGCGGCGTCATCCTCTGGACGACGGCGGCAAAAGTGAAAGCCGGCCCGCTCCATCTTCCCGGCGCCATCTACATGGCCTTCGTTTCCATGATGGCCGGAACGGCGCTGTCGATCCTGATCACTCATTTTTCCGTTTCGGCGGTCCTGTTTGCCGCAGGCGGCCTGCTTTTCGTGCTCAGCGATACGCTTCTGATCCTGAACGCGTTTTCACCGAAGAAGGGCCTGCTTCTTCATTACGGTGTTCTGATGACCTATTTTCCCGCGCAGTCTTTGATTGCACTTTCGCTTTTGCTGCTTGCGCAGCATTGATGATCTGGTCGTTTTTCTTGGAGGATTCCTATGTACGATCCCAAACCGACGCGGTATCCGTTTCCGGAACAAACGGATCAGCACTATCTCGTTGTAAAGAAGAATCGCGGTATCGTCTTTGACCGGAATTATCCGTATGTCGATCAATCCAAAGGATTCCGGTTCCGTCGGGCGCTGTTTCGGATTCCTCTTGTATGCCTCGCATGGCCGGTCTGCCGGATCCGTATGGGGCTGGTTTTGCGCGGAAAGGAAAACCGGAAGAAGTTCCGCGACGTTCTTTCGGGAGGACTCGTGTCCGTGTCGAATCACATCCATCTCTGGGATTTTCTTGCAGTGATGCAGTATCTGTATTTCCGCAAGCCGGGAATCCTGTCCTGGGACAAAAACATCAACGGCGAAAACGGAACGCTGATCCGAATGGTCGGCGGGATTCCGATCCCCGTTTCGGATTTCCGTGCTGTCAGCGCTTTTGGGAAAGCGGTCGACGCCTATCTGAAGGAAGGAAACTGGCTTCACGTCTGTCCGGAGGGCAGTATGTGGGAGTTTTACCAGCCGATCCGCCCGTTCAAGGACGGCGCGTTTTACATTGCCTATAAAGCCGGGGTGCCGATCCTTCCGATGGCGTTTTCCTACCGGGAGCCGAAGGGATTCTGGAAACTGTTCTACAAGCAGGCGTTCTTGACGCTGAATGTGGGCGAACCTCTGACGTTCAATCCGGATCTGTCCCCGTCGGACGCGGTCGAAGAGATGACCGTCCGGGCGCATCACGCGGTCTGCAATCTGGCCGGGATCGATCCGAAGCAGAACCTCTATCCGCCGCTGTTCCGTCAGACGAAGCGGATCGACTATTACACGACCGAATACGGGAAGAGTGAAAAACCGTCCCGATAGAACGGAGGGGACCCAGATGTCGTTCCGGAAAATACCAGGCTCGGCGCTGACTGTGCTCCTTCTTCTTGTGGCTCTTCCGGCCTGCACGGTTCTTCCGGACGGGAGCGAAACGTCCCGGGCAAAAGGCCCGAAGATCGGTGAAAGCTACTCTGTTACGCTCGAAGCTTAGACCGACGACGGATCGCCCGTGGATCCGGCCGGGATGGACGATCTCGAAGCGGTGCTCCGCAAACGGCTGGACAATGCGGGTTATCCGGACGCGAAGATCTCCCGGTCCGGCGGTGCTGAAAACGAAGACGGCTGAGAAAATCCAAAAAAGAAAAACGCTCAATGCGAAGCGTTTTCTTTTTGCCCATTGCCAAGCGTTCCGTCCGGTTTTTGGGGGAACGCCTATTCCGGGAAGATCTCTTTTACCGGGACGTACATGACGCCGAAATGGAATTTCCGTCCGGCCGATTCCGCCTCGGCGATCCTCGATTGCAGGGAAGAGCCTTCGCGGACGAACCGGATGTCCGATGAATAGGTTTCCGTGGACGGAAGGATGTGCATGGAATCCATGACGGCCAGAATGTGGCTGTCCGGCTTCAAGATGAGCCGCAGTTGCGGAGAAAAGATCCAGGAGTAGCCGGAAACGGCCTTGACCTCGTGGTCCGGATAGAACGAGCGGTAGAACGGCACGGCCTGCCGGTAGGCGTCCATCAGCACTTCCGGCCGGTAGTCCATGCGCGGCGGGATGTGGATGTCCA
>JAGACN010000042.1 GCA_017614095.1 Clostridia bacterium
CTCCACGCCAGAAAAAAGCTCCGGCGCATTTTCTAAAGCCTTGAAAGGCGCCCATTTTACAAATAAGGGCTTTACATCATAGATTTTTGTCACACCCTCCGCAAACTGAACGCTCAGGCGATACTCCGGCAGCGCGTTGACTGCTTTGACCTTATGGAACATACTATCAACTCCTTACTCAAGGGGAGAAAGAGACTTGAACTCCTGTGTCTCCCACATATGCAAAAGGTCGGTTTTATGCATTGCCGCCCACTCCCGTACCATAGCGAGTGCCTTCGGCGGGAGATGACCTTCCAGTATCTCGCCTGTCTGTATGTCAATGGCTGCCATATCCTCACCGTAAAGGGCATGAATGTGTGGCGGGTTATGCTCTGCCTGCTGGAAATACATACGAATAATGATCCCCATAAAATCTGGACAATACCGGCATATTTGAAACCTCCTATTTGTTGTTACCTATATTATATCACGGAATCGTGAATAGTCAACTGCTTCCAGAAAAAATTTTTGGAAGGAAACTCAACGCCGGACTGCTCTCACCATGAGGTATTCGTTCAGCATTGTCCCGTCCTTCAGCCGGATGGCGTTCGGCTGGACGCCGGTGATCCGGAAGCCCATTTTTTCATACAGCGCGCGTGCCCGGGAATTTCCTTCGACGAATCCGAGCTCGATCTGGGTGATGCGCTCGTTGGATTCGGCGATGCGGATCAGTTCCTGCATGAGGCGTGTTCCGATGCCCAGACCCCAGACTTCCCGGAACAGGGCGATGGCGACATTCGCGCGGTGTCCGGTCTTGATGCTTTTGCTCCAGCTGACGCTGGAGTTTCCGACGATCTTACCGTCGACCAGACAAGTTACCATAGCCTCGTTGTCCGACTGGTTGACGCGTTCGAACAGTGCTTTTTCGCCTTCCACCGTGTATTTCGTGCACTCTTCCGGATAGCGCAGCAGAAAATCCGTCTCGCCGGACGTCACGTAGAGATAGTTCAGCATACCCTGGATGTCTTCTTCCCGCGGGCTGCGCAGGACGGCTTTGCGGCCGTCTTTTAATGTGAATTCGGTTTCGGGAATGATCATGATTCTTGCCGCCGGACACCCGTGTTTTTAAACATGGGAGGAGGCGGCCTCCTTTCCGTTTTTGTGAGGCATTAACACTTTTCAATAGAAATTATACTTGAAAAATTACACTTTTCAATAATTTCGTTCGAAAAATCCGCCGGGAATGGAGTTTTTTCAATGCAAAAAAAACGAGTATCCATAACGCAAGTCCGTTACGAATACTCGATATGGAGCTAATGGCGGGACTCGAACCCGCGACCTGCTGATTACGAATCAGCTGCTCTACCGGCTGAGCCACATTAGCATGCAAAACCGGGTTTGCTCCGAAGGCAAGGGCTATTATAGCAATAGAACCCCCTTTTGTCAACTGTTCTGCCAAAAGTTTTTTTCAACTTTTCGGGTCACCCGGACCAAAGATCAAAGATTGGAGATCTTTTGCTGCCGGTAGGCTTTGGCGCGCGATCCCTGTTTCCGTTCGGCCGTTTCCGCGATCAGCCGCAGTTCCTCCAACACGTGAACGGCGCTGTAGGCTTCGCGCATCGTCAGACCGGCCGCTTTCCGGTAATCCGCGGCGGTGAAGGGATCCGGAAGACCGTCAGGCAGGAAAAAGCGGTAGTCTTCCGGGCAGGTCAGCCGGATGATCTGTTCGACGGCCTGCGGGATGCGGTCGACTTTGGAGCATCCTTTTTTCCGGTCTTTGCTCCAGCCGTCCAGCACGCGGTATTCCGTGACGTCCAGCAGGACGATCTCAACGGTCAGCAGAGGCTCGGCCAGGAACGAGCGGATCTGCCACAGTTCCTTCAGGATCCGGCCGGGTTTTCCGGTCTTCGGGCTTTTGCGCGGCTCGGAAACGGTGCCGGTCTCCGGATCCGTCCAGATCAGATACTTGCGGTAATCGATCGGGCAGACGACGGTGACCGCATAGCACAGGGAAAAGTAGTATTCGAGTTTTTTCTTCAGCGCTTCAAAATGCCCCGTCTGGATCTCGACGATGTTCTGGCCGTCCAGGATATCCGCCACGAACGGACCGACGGGCACCTCCTGCCTGGCCGGGTCGGGCATGTAGCACTGCTTGAGGATGGAATGGACGGATTTCTCGCCCAGCGTGCCGATACCGCCGGGCGTCTGCTCGCCGAGCAGACGGTTCAGTTTCGCGCGCTGGAATGCGGTGGCTTCGATGACGGACCGACCTCCTTTTTGGTGCTTTCCCGTTCATTATACCCGTCCGGCAGGCAAAGCGCAACCGTTTTCGGGAAAACCGTTTCATTTTCCGTTCTTTTCTTGGTTTTCCTTGTATTTCGCGGCCGTTTGTGATAGAGTGGATCCGGAGAAGAGAAGAGGAGGCGTTTTTTTGTGAAACGGATTATGATGGCTGTTTGCCTCGTTTGCGTCCTGCTGGCGGTCCTGGTCCTGCCCGTGGCCGCGGCCGGGCTTGGCGGGGCGGGGACGAAATCCAACCCGTACAAGATTTCCGGCGCGTCGGATCTCAAACAGATCGCGTCGTATCTGAACAAGTCCGGCGTGTATTTCCAGCTGACGAAAGACATTTCGCTGTCCGGCGGGTCCGCGTGGACGCCGCTCGGAACGGAGTCGAAACCCTTTAAGGGCGTTTTGGACGGAGCCGGGCATTCCATTTCGGGGCTGACGTTCCGGAAAGGCAATGAGCAGAACGAAGACCTCGGACTGTTCGCCTTTGCCGACGGAGCCGAGTTCCGCGATCTGCTATTCAAGGACGTGACGTTCGACTGTACGGGGATCCGGCAGGCGGGAGCGCTTGCCGCGGTCGCGGAAAACTGCGTTTTCAAAAACTGCGACGTTTCCGTTCGCTGCCTGCAGCAGGCCTATTATTTCGGCGGTCTGGTCGGATACGCGACGTCTTCGTCGTTCGAAAACTGCGACGTTTCGGTCCAGGCGCAGCTGGCAAGCTATTCCGGCGGGATGGCGGGCTATCTGCATCTGCCGGCGGAAGGAAGCGTCTGCACCGTCCGGAACTGTTCCGCGCAGGGGACCGTTTCCGCGTCCGGCGAATACGTCGGCGGATTGATCGGCCGTATCGCGGCGGAATCGGAAAGCGTCGAGAAAAACGGGGAATACCTCGGCGAGAAGGCCTACGGACATGCGGTGTCCGGATGCATCACGGACGTGTCCATCCAGAGTCTGGAATCCAAAAACATGACCTACGCCGGCGGCCTGTTCGGCGGTGCGGAATGTCTCGAGATCGCCGACTGCCGGGCGCTCGGGAGCATCAAAGGCACGGGCGGATGGTACGGCGGCCTGATCGGCGAATACGAGGGCGGCGTCGGGTCCGTGACCCGCTGTTCGGCCTCCGGAGACCTGGATGCCGCCGGTACCGGGTACGGCGCGTTCGTCGGCGGACTGATCGGCTGGTCGCGCGGCGCGCGGATCACCGACTGCTTCGCGACCGGCAACGTGACCGTCGACAGTTCCTGGAGCGACTGTCAGGACTCCTATATGGCGCAGGGCCGCGTCTGGGTGCGCTACCGGAATCCCGCGGGCGCGCTGATCGGACTGCTCCATTTCTCCTACTCGGATACGAAATTCTATCTCTCGAACTGCTTTGCGACCGGTACCGTGACCAATCCGGACGCCTGCACGGACGACCGGAGCTACTGCGCCGGTTCGCTGGTCGGCTACGTATACGACGACCTGATGCGCAAATACATCCTTGACAAAACAAAAGCGGACCAGACGGATCCGGCCGGCTTTTCAGATACCGTCGTCGGGAAAATGGAAAACAACTATTGCGTCGGTGACCTGAGGACCTATTTCATCCCGCAAAGCGACGCGGAACGGTACGGAAACGGATACCGGGACAAATACCGCATGCCGCATCTGACCTATGTCGAGAACATCTCATCCGCCCAATTGACCGCGCAGTCGACGTTTGCCGGTTTCGATTTCTCCAACGTCTGGACGATGACGGAAGAAGGACCGGAACTGGTCTGGAACGGAGCGACGCTGGGCGGGAACGGAAGCCCCGGCCCGGATCCCGGTCCGGATCCGCAGCCGGTCCTGATCCCCGACGACAAGGGCGATCTGAACGGAGACGGCGCCGTGGATGCGCTGGACTACATCCTTTTGAAGAAATCCATTCTGTCCGGCAGCTACAAGCCGGAAGACGAAGCGAAACTGGACGTGAATGCGGACGGCGACGTGGACGCGCGGGACTACATCGTCCTCAAGAAATTTGTGCTGGCAGGCGGCCGCTGACAAACGACAAAGCGGAAACAAAAAGAGGGAGCCCCGGATTC
>JAGACN010000043.1 GCA_017614095.1 Clostridia bacterium
ATGGCAATCTTCTTCACCAAGACGCGAACCGGGCTGAATCTCCGCGCGGTCGGCGAAAGTCCCGCGACCGCGGACGCGGCCGGCATCAACGTGTCCAGGTACAAGTATCTGGCGGCCGGCATCGGCTCCGGGATCACCGGCGTCGCGGGCATCTACTGCGTCATGGAATTCAAGAGCGGCGCGTGGGCAACGGCGGATATCGCGACCATTCAGGCGTTCGGCTGGCTGGCCGTCGCGCTGGTCATCTTCGCCATGTGGAAGCCGATCAATCTGCTGTGGGGCTCTTTCGTGTTCGGCATCTTCTACTGGGCCTACCAGTATCTGCCCGGACTTTTGAACATCAAGGTCCCCACGGATCTGGCGCAGATGCTCCCGTACGTCATCACCATCATCGTGCTCGTTATCGTCAGCCTGCGGAAAAAGAAGGAAAACCTCGGGCCTGCTTCGCTGGGCATCACCTATTTCCGCGAAGAACGCTGACAGAATCCGATCCCGAACCGATTCCTGTCAGGCAGGACGGGGGCCATCCGGCCGGATGATTCCCGCCCTGCCGTTTCCGAAAAAAGCGGAAAAAGTCCGAAAAAAGTGCAAAAAAGGCTTGACAAGCCTGGTTTGATGTGGTAATCTACGCAAGCACAAAGAAGAAGAGCCAAGCGCTCTCACCCTGCGGCGAACCAGCCTGCTCGGTCAATACGCAAGCCGTACCCGGTCCGAAGACCGGTTTCGGTTGCCGCCGTATGACCGTGAGGATCCGCCTCGCGGTTCTTTTTTCGAAATAAAAAGCCATCATAATCATTTTGGAGGTGCTTTCATCATAGCAACAGCAAACAAAACACGCATCAATGAAGACATCCGTGCGGCGGAAGTCCGCCTGATCGGACCGGAAGGACAGCTCGGCATCAAACCGCTGAACGAAGCATTGCGGATCGCCGGCGATCTCGGACTGGATCTGGTCGAGGTCTCTCCCGACGCCCAGCCTCCCGTATGCAAGATCATGGATTACGGGAAGTATCACTTTGAAAAAGAAAAGAAGGAAAAAGAGCAGCGCCGGAAGAAACCGACGGTTGAGATCAAGGAGATCCAGCTGCGCTGCCGGATCGACACGCACGATTTCAACACCAAACTCAGACACTGCATCGAATTCCTGCAGAAGGGAAACAAAGTGAAAGTCCTTGTCCGTTTCTACGGACGCGAGATGGCCCATACGGAGGTCGGAAATGCATTGCTGATGCGTTTTGCCGGCGGATGCAGCGAATGCGGAACGATTGAGAAACAGCCGCTGCTGGAAGGCAGAAACATGCTCATGATGATGGCTCCGAAGAAATCGGACAACAAAGCGAAAGGATCGGACAACAAAGATGGGAAAGATTAAGACACACAAAGCGTCCGCCAAGCGGTTTCATTTCACCGCCAGCGGGAAAGTGAAGAGAGGGCACATGGCTACCCGGCACAACACCGGCTGGAAGCCCACCAAACGGATGAGACGCCTCCGCAAGAGCGCACTGGTCTCCAGTGCACGCATGCACGACCTGAAGCGGTTGCTTCCCTACGAATAAGAACGGAGGTAGACAAACATGGCTAGAGTAAAAGGTGCACTTTCTACCAGAAAAAGAAGAAACAGAGTTCTGAAAGCGGCGAAAGGCTACTGGGGTTCCAAGAGCAAGCATTTCAAGATGGCGAAACAGGCTGTCATGAAGAGCGGCAATTACGCCTATGTCGGCCGCAAGCAGAAGAAACGCGATTTCCGTTCCCTTTGGATCACCCGCATTTCCGCGCAGTGCAAAGTGAACGACATCAACTATTCTCGTTTCATGAACGGTCTGAAAAAGAGCGGCATCCAGCTGAACCGCAAGATGCTCTCCGAACTGGCCATTCAGGATAAAGACGCTTTTGCACAGCTTGTTGAAACCGCGAAAAAGGCGCTTTCATAAAGCAGGATTCGGGCAGTCGGAAGGCCGCTCGCACCGGGCGGCAAACTGACCATTTTGGGCGAGACATGCGCCTTGAGTAAGGGAGTGAAAAAAAGCTGATGGCAGAGATCCATGTGAAAGAAAACGAAAGCATCGACAGTGCTCTTCGCAGATTTAAACGGTCTTACCTGAGAAGCGGCGTTCAGGCTGAACTTCGCAAACGCGAGCATTATGAAAAGCCCAGCGTCAAGCGCAAGAAGAAGTCTGAAGCGGCTCGCAAGAGAAAATACAGATAATTACCGATTGCAAACGACCCGTCTCCGTCCGGAAACGGGTTTTTTGTTGCCCTTTTTGCGTTCTTTTCATCGAAAAGAGGTGGATTTTTGCCTTTTCGTGTGATATAGTAAAAACGAAGAACCTTTTGAAAGGATCGATTGCAAGATGAGACGAATTGCTGCATGGGCGCTCTGCCTGCTGCTCCTCGGTTCCGTTGCCGTTCTGGCGGCCTGTACGGACGTTCCCGCGGAGTCTTCGGCGGAGCCGTCCGAAGGACAAAGCACGATTTCGGAGCAGGAGGTGTCCGAAGTGAAAAAAGGACCCGACGAACGCGCAAAGAATTACTGGAACGACGCATATGCGGACGGGGCCCTTTCGTCCGTCGGGCAGGTGACAGAAATGCGCACCTATCTGAACGGTACACTGACCGATCGGCCGGAGGAACCCGCAGGCACCAACGATGTTCGCTATCTGTTCTGCGGGGAGGAGAGCGCCCGCGCGGTCGTCTTTCCCGAAGGCTATATGGTCTCCCTTCCCGGCGGAGACGTGGAGGCGGATTTCTCCATCGGAAAATACCGTTCCCAGTACAAGACCGGGGACTACTGTCTGACCGTTACGTTTGAAAACCAGAATCCTTACGGGAACAACAAGAGCGGCTGGGATCTGTATATGGGCGAATGGCTGGTCGAACAGATCGACAGCGCGGATTACCTGTCCGCCAACCGGGTCATCCGGAACCGGAAGGTCTCCGAGCGTACGAGCGGTCAGTTCGAGGTCAAGGATTACTGCATGCAGATCAACGTGAAGGGGGATATCGCATTCCCGTTCTATCAGGTCGCGATCCTCCGCCCGTCGGGGAAATACGACCACTTCTACCTGCTGGTGATGAAATCCGCGAAAAAGGATCTCGACCGGTTCGACGCGATCGTGGACAGTTTCGTGGAATTCGAGCACACCGGATCGGCCGTCTGCGGATTCACCAGCTATGAGCTGAAAGAGAATCCGAACTGGAACGAAGAGACCAAAGCCTATTACCGCAAACTGATGAATCAGACGGATGTGGATTTCGGTTTCTTTGCGGAGGGCCACAGCGGCGCGTACGCGGACTGGCTCTGGAGCGACGAACAGCTCGGCGCGGCGGACATCTATATGACGTATCAGCATTTGGGCTGGGGAAACAGTCTGGCGGATTACAGCGAGACCTTCAGACGCGCCGCGCAGTACGCGGGCGGGAACGGATTCGACGATAAGAAGATCTTCAATCTGACCTATCAGTTTACCTGTTCGAACAATGCGGCGAACGGATACAATCCGTCTCTGGACATTCTGCGCGGTAAGATGGACGACTATTTCCGCGGGCTCGCGCAGACCATCAAGGACTACAAACATCCGGTACTGTTCCGGCTGAACAACGAGATGAATACCGACTGGACGGATTACTGCGGCATGATGTCCTTGATCGATCCGGATATCTTCCAGATGGCCTGGAGAAGGATGTACGACGTTTTCGAAGAAGTCGGCGTGGACAACTGCATCTGGATCTTCAACCCGATCGCCGTGACCTGTCCCTATTCCAACTGGGGCGAGGACCTCTGCTACTTCCCGGGCGAAGACTACGTGCAGATGCTCGGCATCACGAGCTACCAGATGAACAACGGGACCAAAGGGCAGCGGCCGGATTCCTTCAAGCAGATGTACACAGCCGTATACAACAAAATGATGCCGTATTTCGAACAGTATCCGTGGATCATCGGCGAATACGGCTGCGCGGCGGGCGGAGACGCCTACTACGATTACGGCACGCAGCAGTACGTGATGACGGAACGCGGCAGGAACGGAAAATTCCAGACGGAATGGGTGAAGCAGATGCTGGAGTACTTCCGCGACACCACGCAACCGGGCGCCGCTTTCTGCAAGCAGATCAAGGCGGCCGTCTGGTTCTCGGCCAACGACTATGCGTCCGTGAACGGGAAAAATGTCGTTACCAACTACATCAAACTGGATGAGGACCGCGCGGAGACCATCCAGCTGATCCACGATTATCTGGAAGAGCGAAAAAACAAATAGAAAACCATCCCCCCCTGTGCCGCCTGCGGACGGACGGTCGATCCGTTCGGCCCGGACGGCTGAACGGATGAAAGGAGTATTTCATGAAAAAGGTTCTTGCGACGCTGCTTTGCTTCGGACTGCTGATCCCGTTTGCGGGCATCGCGGGCGTCACGGGCGTATCCGCGAAAACCTACGCCCACAATCTGTCCTTCGACGTGAAGGGCGTGGACTGCACCACCAGCGAGGCCGGAGGCCTGGCCGTCTATCCGGCCGGCGATTCGGCGCGGAAGCTGTATTCCAGAGATTACAAATTCCGCAACTCGTATTTGCTGGTCTTCAATCGGGAAGGCCGTCTGGCGGAGATCGGCAGCAATCTGCTGGAATCGGACGGCGTGCAGCTGTCCGTTACGGTCCCCGCGGGAGGCTTCCTTGTTGCCTTCCCGTATTCGGGCTATTCCACGCTTTATCAGGCGTTTACGGTCGCTCTGGAGGGCGCCATGCATTACAACGCGACCTTTACGGCGGCTTACGAGATGTACGGCGAGTACGATGCGGCGAACAAGAAGGTCACCATCCGGTATGACGATCCCGCTGCTGTCCCTTCCGATGCGCTCAAGTTCCTGTTCATCGGCAACAGTTCCACCTACGTCAACGGGAGTCCGATCAAGTTCCGTGAAATGGCCAAGGCGGCCGGCAAAACAGTGGACGTCACCTACTGCACGGAAGGAAGCGCCTATCTGGAATATTTCGCCGAGGGCGGGCAATACGAAAGCCGGTTCAAAACGGCGCTGAGCAAGAAACAGTACGATTACGTCGTCCTGCAGGACGCGGCGGCGAGCGATTTCTCCAAAGCGTCCAAGGCGTGCGACAATCTGATCCCGCAGATCCTGGCGAACGGCGCCACGCCCGTCTTCTATATGCGGTATTATTCGGACAAATCGTCCTGCTATGAACTGACGGACAAATATTTTACGCTGTATGAGGCGCTCGCGCGGAAATACGGCACCGTTTACGCGCCTGCCGTCGTGGCTTTCCTGCGCTGCCAGGAACGGTATCCTTCGATCAACCTGTACGCGGACGATTATTCGCACCATTCCAAAGAGGGCAGTTATCTGATCGCCGCCACCATGCTCTACGCCTTCCTCGGGATCTCTCCGGTCGGCAACGCCTATACGGCGGACATGGACGCGTCGACGGTCGCGGCATTGCAGGAATGCGCCGCATCGGCGGTCGAAGAACCGTATTATCCGAATGTCCCGTTTGCGGATTTCGAGGAGGACGGGGTCGTTTACACGAACGTCGCGCGGGACAAAACGTACACGCGCACGGGAACTCCGTATTCGCACGATCAGGGCAAATGGATCGACTACGATCCGTCTTCGAAAAAGATCATCGGCAAGATGACCGACGGGTTTGCGGCTTCCGCGGGAGACGACAATTCCATCGGCGCGTATAAAGGGTCCCAGGGCGTCCCGACCGATGTCGTCATCGATCTGGAACAGTCCTTCTCCCTGAAACGGTTCGAAACGGACCTCTACGGCGGGACATGGGGCATCGAGAATCCGAAGAATTCCGGCGTCACGGTTTCCGTTTCCGAGGACGGGACGGCGTTTACGGCCGTCGGATCGCTGACCTGTCCGGCATTTAAGACCAGCGGGAACTGGACGTACGGCCTGTTCACACTGGATCTGGCCGAGGCCGTTCAGGCCCGGTATGTGAAATTCTCTTACCTGATCGGGACGGAAGTCAACAAGCTTTGTCTGGCCTGGTCCAGCGAGGCCGCCGTGTTCGGCACGCTCCCGGAAGGCAAAGTCAGGTACGGCGATCTGAACAAGGACGGCGAACTGGACGCGGTGGACTACATCCGTCTGAAGAAGGGGATCCTTAAAGACGACCTGTCGGAAGAAGAAAAAAAGAGCGCGGATTTCAACCGGGACGGAGAAGTCGACGCTTTGGACTATATCGCGCTGAAAAAGGCCATATTGTCCGGAAACGTCTGAGCGGTTCCGGTTTCTCGCGTATGAAAGCAGAGCCTCACAAGATACAGCCGCTTGCGAGGCTCTCGGTTTAGAAAACGGACCTTTTAGAAAGGATAAAAAGGATGGCTCGGGATTTTAAAAAAACGCTGGCGGTCCTTTTGTGTTTCGGTCTGCTGGTTCCGGCAGTCGGCCTGCAGACGCACCGGGACGCTTTTGCGAAAAATGCCGTTCACCAGCTGTCCTGGGACGTCAAAGGCGCGGAATGCCCCACGACGGCGGCGGACGGGCTGGTGGTCTATCAGGCCGGAAAAGAAGCGCGCAAACTCTATTCCAAAGACTATAAATTCCGGAATTCGTATCTGATGGTCTTCGACAGCGACGGCCGTCTGGCGGAGATCGGAAGCCATCTGCTGGAGGAAAACGGGGTACAGCTGTCCGTTACCGTTCCGGCGGGCGGATTCATGATCGCGTTCCCGTATGCGGGCTACATCGACCTGTATCAGGCGTTCACGGTCGCGCAGGAGGGGGCCATGTACTACAATCACACCTTTACGGTGGGGTACGAGATGTTCGGGGAATACGACGCAAAGAAAAAGACGTTCGCCTTGCGTTACGACGATCCCGTTCCGGCTCCGGCGGACGCGGTCCGGTTCCTGTTCATCGGCAACAGCACCACGTATGTGAACGCCTGCCCGATCAAATTCCGCGAACTGGCGAAAGCCGCCGGAAAACCGGTCGAGGTCACCTATTGCACGGAAGGGAGCGCTTATCTGGAATATTTCGCCGAAGGCGGGCAGTACGACGCCCGGTTCAAGGCGGCTCTGAAAAAGCAGCGCTATGATTACGTGGTGCTTCAGGACGCGGCCGGCGCCGATTATACCAAGGCTTCGAAAGCGCTGAAGAGCCTGATTCCGCAGATCCGGGAGAACGGCGCCACGCCCGTCTTCTATATGCGCTACTATTCGGACAAATCCTCCTGCTACGAGCTGACGGAAAAGTATTTCAGTCTGTACGAGGCGCTCGCCCGGGATTACAATACCGTCTACGCGCCCGTCGTGGTCGCGTTCCTGCGCTGTCAGGAGCGCTATCCGGACATCAACCTTTATGCGGACGATTATTCCCACCATTCCAAAGAAGGCAGCTACCTGATCGCCTGCACGTGGCTGTATGCGTTTCTGGGCATCTCGCCGGTCGGGAACGCCTATACGGCGGGACTGGACGCCCGGACGGCGGCTGCGCTGCAGGAATGCGCGGCCTCGTCTATTGAGGAGCCCTACCGGGAGTCCACGCCGACAAGCAGCTTTACGGAGGACGGGAACGAATATACGAACGTCGCGCTGGGCAAGAGCTATACCCGGACCGGCAGCCCGTATACGAGAGACGATAATATGTGGTCGGATACGGACAGCGCGACCGGGAAGTCGCTCGGCAAAATGACGGACGGCTTTACGGCCGCCGCCGGCGACGACAACGCCATTGCCGCGTACAAAGGAAGCGAAGGCGCCCCGACGGACGTTCTCATCGATCTGGAGGCCCCGTACGGGCTCCGGGCGTTCGAAACGGACCTGTTCGGAGGGACGTGGGGGATCGCGGATCCGGGCGAAGCGGTCATTTCCGTCTCGGTTTCCGCGGACGGAGAGACCTTTACGGAGGTCGGCGAACTGGCATGCGCCGCGTTCAAGACGAACGGAAGCTGGACGAGCGGAAAGTTTTCGCTTCATCTGGCGGAGGATGTTGTCGCGCGGTACGTCAAGTTCTCCTACCGGATCGCCGCCAGCCCGTATTTCTGCTGGACCAGTGAAGCGGTCGTCTACGGCACCGAGTGGGAACCCGAATACGATCTTGGGGATATCAACGGGAGCGGAGAGGTGAGCGCGCTCGATTATCTGATCGTGAAAAAAACGGTCTTGAAGACCTACACGCCGCGTTCCAAGCCGGAAGAAAGACGTATGAACGTCAACGGCGACGCCGGGGTGAACCTTCTCGACTGCAGGCGGATCAAACAGATCTGCTTCGGACAAGGATAAGAGCTTTTTTCGTGAAAGGAGGAACGCTTTGAAAAACTGTTTTGCCGACGCAAAAGGAAAATTCGGATTTGGCTGCATGCGTCTGCCCATGCAGGGCGACGTCGTGGACTGGGATCAGACCAGCCGTATGGTGGACCTGTTCCTGGAAGCCGGCTTCAATTATTTCGACACCGCCCGCGTCTATCTGGACCGGCAAAGCGAGCAGGCCGTCAAGCGCTGTCTGGCGGACCGCTATCCGCGCGACCGGTTCCTGCTGGCGGATAAACTGTCCGATTCCTGCTTCCGCACGCAGGAGGACATCCGGCCGCTCGTGCAGCGGCAGCTGGAATCCTGCGGCGTGACCTATCTGGACTATTATCTCATGCACGCGCAGGACGCGAAACGGTTCGAGCGTTACCGCTCCTGCCGCGCGTACGAGACGGCGTTCGAACTGCGCGAAGAGGGGATCCTCCGCCACGTGGGTCTGTCGTTCCACGACGGCGCGGACGTCCTGGACGAGATTCTGAACGCCTATCCGGAACTGGAATTCGTGCAGATCCAGCTGAATTACCTGGATTACGACGACGGCGTCGTTCAAAGCCGGAAGTGCTACGAGGTCTGCGAGAAGCACGGAAAGCCCGTGGTCGTCATGGAACCCGTCAAAGGCGGCCGGCTCGCCCGGCTGTCGGAGAAGGAGCACGCGGTATTGAGTCGTCTCGGAGGAGAGATGAGCGACGCCGGGTATGCGCTTCGGTTTGCCGCCGACCACCCGTCGGTCGCAATGGTGCTCTCCGGCATGTCTTCCGTCGAACAGATGGAGGACAACATCCGCGTGATGAAGGAGTGCCGTCCGCTGTCGGACGAAGAGAGGACCGCTCTGTCCGAGGTGCGCGCCATCGCGCTCGGGGAAGGACAGATCGGCTGCACGGCCTGCCGGTATTGCACGGCCGGCTGTCCCGCCGGGATCTCCATTCCGGATCTGATTACCGCCTTGAATTCAAACCGGACCGGGAACGGATGGACCAGCCATAAGTTTTACCGCACGCTGACGTCTTCCGGCGGAAAGGCGTCCAACTGTCTGGCCTGCGGCCAATGCGAAGAAGCCTGCCCGCAGCATCTGCCCATCCGGGACATCCTGAAGCAGGTACGGGACACTTTCGAAAAACCCGACGAGAAATGACAACTGACAATACGCAAAAGCTGGCGCATCGTTCGGATGCGCCGGCGCTTTGTTTTTCCGGATTATTTGTGGTACAGCTTCTTGGTGTAGTATTTCGGCTCGCAGGTCAGGTTGATGCCCAACTTGCGGAAACAGTCTTCGTCGACCTGCGGGAGGATGATG
>JAGACN010000044.1 GCA_017614095.1 Clostridia bacterium
ACTGGATCAGAGCCGTGGCCATATCCAACCGGGTTTCCGGCACGCCGGCGTCGAAGGCATAGTTGGGCTGCATGCAGGCGACGTCAAACCCAAAGGACGCCCATTTGGTGTATCCGGGCGCGGAATACCACGGGATCCAGAAGAACTGCGTTCCCCGTTCGTGGAGAAGCGCCGCCGCCCCTTTGATCATGTTTGCCTCATCGGGATCATTCTCGTTGTTGGATATTTCTTCATGATACCAATAGTATCCGCCCAGCGTCAAATTCTCAAATCCGGCTTCCGCCCAGCACGCGTCAAAGGCGTCCAGATACCATTTGAACACTTTCAAGCGGTCCTCGAGCACCGACATATTCTCGCTGACGCCGTCTCCGTCCACGTCCCCGAAAGCCGTTACGGTCGGACGCAGGTAGTACAGAGTCGGATACACGACGGCCTTTCTTCCGGGCGTTCCGAGCGCTTCGTTCACGCGGCCGACCACCTTATCCAGCGCGTCCAGGTTCGTCTCTTCCGCAAACAGGTCTTTTAAAAGCCATTCCCAGTCGCTCATTTTGGAGCCCTGGTGTCCCGCGTTTCCGCTCGGGAACTCTCCGCTCAGCAGGAACAGGAATCCGTCGAACATCGTATCCAGGATGTTCCATTCTTTGTCCAGATAAGCGACATAGGGGAGCAGTTCCTCTTCGTTGTAGCTGAACTTGGTTCCGTGATACATCAGGCAGATGTCCGAAACGCCGCCAAGCAGCTGCTCGCTCGGACCGGTGTATTTCCAGTCGTTTCTGTCCGAGACCATCGTTTTGCACGGGAGGTTCAGCTGGGACAGGCGCTTGGCGTTCTTCGCCACCGTTTTGGATCCCAGCACCTGCATCTCGTCCGATGCAGACCATGTGCCCGCCTCAAACGAGAAGCAGACGTAGCGGGCCACCACGGGCTGTTCCAGTTTCAAGGAGCCCCAGTTTGCCGATTTGTCTTTGGCGTCCGCCGCAAAGGACAGGATCCCGACCTCGTGCCAGTTCTCCGTATCGTCCGAGAGATAGACGGTGATCGGCTGAGGACGGTATACGGCCCAATCCGTATAGCTCAGCATGCTGGCGCGGACTTCCACGATGCTCGAAAGAGCGGTCAGGTCGAAGATGAGGTTCCGCTCTCCGCCGGAATGGAACTTGAAATAGTCCCCTTCGTGGATATCCACCCCGTACGCCATTTTTCCGTCCGTCAGGAGTCCGGAGGTCATCGGCGTGTTCGTGGTCCGCGCGTCGGACGAGGAGGCAAACCCGCCGATGATCTGAACCGGCCGTCCGAGGATCAGGTTCTGAATCTTCGTGGCATCATCGCCTTTGGCATTCCAGTATTTGTCTTTCTCCTTCTGGAGAGTGACGGCGGGATAGATATACGGGAGGTCCGCCTTTTCGCCGTATCCGTAAATTCCGAATTCCTCAAACAGCATCAGCGCGCTGCCGCTTCCGCAGACCGTAAAGCGGACATACCGCCCCTTGACGGCGTGCTCCAGCGCAAGCTCATAGGTGAATGCGTTTTGAGCGGTATCCGTCGGCCCGTAGATCCGGCCGATTTCGGTAAAGGCGTCCTGATTTTCCCCGACCGATACCGTGATATATGCGGGATACAAAGCAGAGCTTTGATTGGAATAGGCATAGACGGCGAAGTCGGCCAGATCGGTCCGCAGGCTCTTCAGGTCCATTGTGACGACCGCAGTCTTGGAGCCGTCGAACCCCACCCATGTTTCGCTCTCAAGCAACTTGCCGATGCGGCCGTCCGAAAGCATCCCGCCCTTGTCGGGGAACGAGGGATCCGGCTTCTCGCTGAGCGTATATGTGCAATCGAGGTTCAGTTCGTTGCGGTATCTCGTGCGGTCCACGGCATCGCCCTTCAGCGACGCAATCGCGGCCGCCCGTTCCGCGGCCGTACGGGTCTCCGTCCCGTAGGCCTCTTTCACTTTTGCCAGATATTCTTTTTCCAGCCGGTTGCCTTCTTCATCGGCGAAAACCAGAAATTCGTCAAAGAACAGCCAGTAAGACGTCTTTGCGACCACGAAGCGGATATACCGCGCCGTGACGAAATCCTTGGCGGTAACGGTGCTCAGCTGCATCGTGTTCATATCCGCGCTGACCGGACGTTTCCCGAGGCCGATGGTGTTCCAGTTTTCGCCGTCCGAAGACGATTGGATCCGGACGGTGGAAGGCGGGGCGATCCCGGCTTCGGTCGTATGCAGATAGCTGACGGAAAATTCGTACAGGTTCGTGTACTCTTTTCCGAGATCGATGACCAGCGTCAGCGCGGCGGCGTCCCCGATGGCAAATCCGACCGTGCGGCCGTCCGAATAGCTTTCGCTTTCGCCGTATACGCCGTCTGTCAGTTCGCTGTTGTAGGAATCGGCATATTTTTCATCTGCGGCAACGTTGACCGTATAAGGACAGCCGATGCTGACCGCGGTTTTGTATTGGACACGGTCCGCAATTGGAACGAGTTGATCCTTGCTTTCATCCGCATTTCCGCTTCCTTCGCTTGTATGCGACGACGTCTCCGCCCGGCTCGAACTCTCCGCGGCGTCCGACACCGGTTCGCCGTTGCTCGACTCCGTGCCCGGCGTTTCGCCGCAGGAGACCAGCAAAGCCATCGACAGAAGCAGCAACGCGAGTAAAAATGCGCATCTTCTCATCTCAAAAACCTCTGTTTCTTAAAGATCGGAATTAATTCTTGGGGACATACAAAGCTCTCGTGGCGTTCAAAACCGCGAGCAAAAGGACCCCGACGTCGGCAAACGCCGCGAGAGGCATCGCGTAAACGGAAAGCGGCGAATCCGCATTCAGCGTCAGCAGGATCTCCAGCCCCAAGACCGCGACCTTCACAGCCAGGGAAAAGATCACGTTCTCCCAGACGATGCGCATGGTCTTTCTGGCAACGCGCGCGGCCAGAGCGACTTTGGACGGCTTGTCGTCCATCAGAACGACGTCCGCGGCCTCAATCGCCGCATCCGATCCGAGCGCGCCCATTGCAATGCCCAGATCT
>JAGACN010000045.1 GCA_017614095.1 Clostridia bacterium
TGTAGGGATAGCGGTTGATCGCTTCGACGAAGCCTTCGCGGCTGCCGATGCCGTTCGCGACGAACAGATCGATGATCTGATCGACCGTGAAGCCTTCCGGGAAGGTTAAGGAGATGATCTCGCGTTCCCGGACCACGACCGTCAGCGCGCTCATGATCTGGGAATAGTTCATATTCAAATTCATCGCGTGCGGGCCGGAAATGAAGTGGATGCCGTCGCTGTTCTTGCTCGCGTACCGTTCCAGATACAGGTTGAAAAACCACTTGCTTTCGATCAGTCCGTTCTCCATCAGCAGGTCGGTCACCTGTTCGGGCGTGGCGTCTTCGGGAACGACGATCTGCACTTCGCGGGTTTCGGTCACCAAAGCGAACATGTCGTTTCCGAGCAGGATGACGTAGTAGGACAGATAGGCTGAGATGAGCAGAACGACCGCGATGTAGATGAGCGCCTTGGCGAGGAAACTCATGCTCAAGAACGCTTTCCCGATTTTCAGGCAGATGCGCGTCGGTTTGGACAGTCCGGCGTAAAGATCATCCGGATCGTCCTCCTCGCCGGCGTTTTTCTTGTTCTTTTTCCGCTTTTTGCCGGTTCCGGCCGGCTCCTCTTCCGGAAGAGGAGCGTCGGGATCGTCCGTGAAATGGGAATGAGGCGCGTCAACATCACCCGCATCCGGATCGCGTTCTCCGTCTCGGGCCGGAAGATCGTCCTCGTCCTCGGATCCGAAATGGGCGGCGGCAAGATTGCCGGGCGCGGCCGGTTCGTCCTGTGACGGGTTTTCGTCCGGTTCGGACGCGGGAAAATACGCCAGACGGACGTCCTCGTCTCCCGGGACGGGAGAGGCCGGTTCGTCCGGCTGCCGGTTGCGGAGCCTGTATTGGCGCAGGATCTCCTCGACTTCGTCTTCGGACGAGGGATTGCGTTCGGGGTTGTCGTTCATGAAAGCGGCGCACGGATCTGCCGCGTCACGCGCGGTGATCTGCGCTTCCTCCTTTCGGGAAAGGTTTGTCCGGTCAGGTCAGCGTTGCGATGAGGATGAAGACTACGACCAGCAGGAGAAACGTCGGAGACAGAAAGACCTTGGGAATATTGCGGATGTTTTTCGGCGGCAGTGAAATATCCTTGCCGGATTCGGCCGCCTTGATGTAAACGTATTCCACCATATACAGAAACAGGAACAGGAAAAAGCCGAACAGGACGGTCAGCACGAATCCGACGAAGAATTTGCCGTTTTTCTGCATGGTGATGCGCAGGAAGGAGTCGGATACGAACAGGTTCAGCAGGTTGCTGACCAGGTGCAGGATGGTCGCGGGCAGCAAAGACCGCGAAACGACGGTCAGAATGCCCAGAAGCAGTCCTGCATAGAGATAGGCGGGGAAATCCCGTACGGAAAAGTGCAGCATGGCGAAGCACAGAGAGGACAAAACGACGGCGTTTCCCTCGCCCAGTCCCCCGTATTCCGAGACCAGAACGCCGCGGAACAGGATCTCCTCGCAGCAGGCCGGAATGATGGCCAGCGAGATCAGGACGCCGGCAAGGGACGCGTCCGGGGAGGTCCGTCCGGAGAGGTCGTCGAAGAATCCGATCATCGTGATCGATTCGGAAGAGATCAGGATGAAGAAATATTTCAGCAGAAGCATGCCGAAAATGTATACGGGAACAGACAGCAGGATGAGCGGGATGTGGCGCCACCGGATGGGGTTGAGCATCAGCGGGGTCGCGAAGGATTTGCGCTTCAGCAGGTAATAGACCATGCAGGGCAGCAGAAGAACGAGCAGCTGAATGAGTGAAATGGTCAGAAACGGATTGGCTTCCTCGGACCGCTGGAGGAAATACCGGGACAGATGCATCGCGCCGAGGACGAACGTCATTAAGAGCGGCGCCGTGATCTGAGGCGCGCTCCACCGTGCGCGGACAGGGGTCTCGCTCTGTTCGGTTGTAAGCATCGGTTTTTCTGACATGACAGCCCTCTGAATACGTGTTAAGCTCTGATCTTCTTGCGCAATTGCTCCTCGGTCTCTCCGCCGAAGAGCAGCCGGACCATACGCAGGCCGAATTCCTGCGCAACGCCCATGCCTTCGCCGGTCAGGAAACGGCCGTCCTGTTCGATCTTTTCGGTCGAGCGGATGCCGTTCGGGACGAAGGCTTCAAAACCCGGATAGCAGGCGTATTTCCTGCCGTCCAGATAGCCGTTCCGGCCGAGGATGGACGGAGCCGCGCAAATGGCGGCGACGAGCAGACCGCTCTCGGCAGCCGTCCGGATGGCCTGCAGAACGAGCGGGTTGGCGCCCAGCCGTTCGGTGCCTGCCTTGCCGCCGGGGAGAAACAGGCATGCCGCCTGCCGGACGTCCAGAGCGGACAGCGGCCGGTCGGCCGAAACGCGGAATCCGTGCGAGCCGGTGACGGTCTCCTGGCCGTCTGCGGACGCCAGCACGACGTCTGCGCCGGCACGGAGCAGAAGATCGGCTGGGACGAGCGCCTCGGCTTCTTCGAAACCGTCCGCGAGCAGAATGATGACCTGTTGCATATGATCAGTCCTCCTGGAAAACAGGGAAGCGGGCGCGGAGCCGGTCCATGATCTCCGCGTGGATGGATTCCCGCGTACGCATACCGGTCTCTGTGTGCGGATCGTCGCAGTGGACCGTCTCCCAACCGAGTTTTTCGGCGGAATAGAGCGCGGCGCGGTAACTGTTGGCAAGGTGTTCCTTGCTCTTTTCGTGAATATCTTCCTTGTGCCCCGTGTCGTGCGCGCGCTTGACGATCATCGCCTCGGATATTTCCGGCGGCATGCAGAGATAGAACACGAGGTCCGGTCTCGGGAGTCCGAGCTTTCCGAATTCGAAATCGTAAAGCCAGTCCAGGAAGCCGTCCGCTTCCGAGAGCGGAAGCTTGGACAACTGGTGTACGGCGTTCGCGGTCGTATAACGGTTCGCGATGATCCAGGCGCCGGCGTCGTAATCCTTTTTCCAGTCCAGCTTGTACGAGCAGTAGCGGTCGACCGCGAAGAAACTGGACGCGGCGTATCCGTTGACGGCGTCCGGATTGTCTCCGAACCGTCCGTTCAGGTACATATTGACGGCGGCGCAGCCCTCCGGGTCGTACGTCGGGAAGGACAGATACCGGTGCGGGATCCCTCTCTTCCGGAACTCTTCCAGCAGAAGCCGGGTCTGCGTTTCTTTTCCGCTTCCGTCCAGGCCGTCCAAAGCAATCAGCATAGCGAGCCTCCTGTATCCTAGATTAAGACATATTATTATACTCTTTTTAAAAGGGGAATACAACCGTTTCGGCCAAAAAAGACCGGACGGAAGTGAAAATGGACAAAAAGAGGCCGGACACGGGCATTTCCGTGTCCGGCAGAGCGTCGGATGGATTCAGTTCTGCGCCTGGTATTCCGGCGCCAGGAATTCGGCGGGGATCAGTTTCTGAACGGTCGCGTACATGTTCGCGATGCTGAACTTCGCGCCCAGTTTGCCCGTCTGGCTGTCGTACAGGGTCGCGGAGCTCTTCCGCTTTTCGTAATAGTGCACGCCGTGCACGGCGGCCAGCTCCTCCGTGTAGTCGGCGAGCCGGTACAGTTTGAACTGGCGGTAGCCGGTATCCAGTTTGGAGTTGACGACCTTGTCCTTGATGTAATGGCAGACGATCGGGGTCAGCATCGGATTCTCGACGGTCACGGTGTCGCCGTGCTTGCGCACGTCGAACGAAAGCATGCCTTCGAGCACGCACTGCGCTTCCTGCATGCCGGAAACGAAATTGCCGATCGAGTAGGTCAAGAGCATCCGGTGTCCGGTGGAACTGGTCTTCCATTCCATCGGCTGCAGGCAGTGGGGATGCATACCGATGACGACGTCCACGCCCAGCTCGCACAGCAGATCCGCGTAGGTTTTCTGGAAGGAATTCGGATTGAACGAATACTCACTCCCCCAGTGCGCCGAAACGATGACGACGTCCGCCTGCTGCTTGGCCAGTTCGACCTGCCGGGTGCACAGTTCCTGCGTGAAATACGGGATGTAGCTGTTCTTCAGTTTCTCGTTCGCACTCGTGTTGTAATAGTTCGTTCCGTATACGTACGAGAGCCACGCGAAACGGATTCCTTTGCATTCGGTGACCAGAATGTTGTTCGTGTCCCCGATGTCGCTGTAGTAGCCGATCGTATTCAGGCCGTAACTCTTCAGAAGGGCGTTCGTGTAGATGAGGAACCGGTCGTCTCCGGAATCCAGCATATGGTTGTGCGCGAGATTGACGACGTCCACGCCGAGTTCCCGCAGCGTGTCGTCGATGGCGGTCGGGGAGTTGAAGCTCGGATAGCCGTTGATGGTAGTACCGGGACCGCCGGACAGCGTTTCCTGATTGATGTACAGGTAGTCCGCTTCCTTCATCTCGTCGGCAACGTATTCATAAATAGGAAGAAAATCGTAGCCGGCCTCGTGCGTGGTGACGTAGTCGCATTCCGTCCCGTGCGCTTCGCAGTAATACTCCATGGCGGTGTAGTAGACGGACGGATGGATCAGGTTGTCGCCGCACGCGAGGAAATGAACGACGGCGTCTTCCGGCTCCTTGGACGATTCGTCCTGGAATTCGATCAGCGAGATCTCGGACGTGGCGGGCGCATAGGGATCCGACGACGGGGCGGATTCCGTACCCGGCTGCTCCGAAGAGGGGTTCAGTGGATTGTCTCCGCTCAGGTCGCAGCCGGCCAGAACGGCGGACGCGACGACCAGAAGAAGCAGGAGCAGAGCGATGGACCGTACGGTGCGAATGTGCATAGGTAAAACCATCCTTATTTCGATTATTTTGATTGCATTCTACCAAGAAAAAGGCGGCTTGTCAATCGATAACGGCAGAATCCGCAGGCGAATCCGCGGGTGGAGGGGAAAGATATGCGCGGAACGCGCCTTTGGCGCGCGCATCGCATCTCGCGCGGACGTGGATGCCGTCGCCCAGATAGGAGACGTCCAGAACGGTCGCCAGACGGTAGAGCTCGTCCAGTCTGCCGGCATCGGCGTGCGGGATGAGCAGCGTAACGACCGTCTTGCCTTCGTTGATCAGATCGTCCAGCGTTTCCAGAAGCCTGGGGACGCCGTATCCCGTTGCGGCGGAGATCTCGATGGCGTTGCCGGGGAACAGACCGCGCTCCGCGGCGGAGACCAGGTCCACTTTGTTGTAGACTTCCAGAAGCGGCTTGCCGGAAGCGTTCAGGTCCCGGATGAGATCCTCGGTGACGGCACGCTTGCGCTCCCGTTCGGAAACGGGTTCGGACGCGTCCGTGATGCACAGGATACAGTCGCAGTAGGTCAGTTCGTCCAGCGTGGACCGGAAGGCGCGGACCAGTTGGGTGGGCAGCCGGTCGATGAATCCGACGGTGTCCGTCAGCACAACGGCCGTTCCGCTCGGAAGCGTCAGTTTGCGGGTGGTTGGATCCAGTGTGGCAAACAGTTTGTCCTCCGCCAGGATGCCGGCGTCGGTCAGATAATTGAGCAGGGTGGATTTTCCGGCGTTCGTGTAGCCGATGATGGCCACGGACGGGATCTCCGAACGGACCCGCTGTGCGCGCTTGACGTTCCGCGTGCGCTCCAGTTCGTCCAGTTCCGCGTTCAGCGTCTCGATACGCCGACGGATGTGCCGCCGGTCAGTCTCCAGCTTGGTCTCGCCGGGGCCACGGGTGCCGATGCCGCCTCCCTGCCGGGACAGCATTTTACCTTTCCCGATCAGGCGGGGAGCAGTATATTTCAGACAGGCGATCTCGACCTGCAGTTTTCCTTCCGCGGTGACCGCGTGAAGGGCGAAGATATCCAGTATGAGCATGGTCCGGTCGATGACGCGGATGCCGATGATGTCCTCGACGGACGCGATCTGGGACGGGGACAGCTCGTTGTCGAATACGGCCAAAGTGATGTCCGGATCGGACGCGACGAGATCCCGGATCTCCTCGCATTTTCCGCTTCCGACGCAGGTCGCCTTGTCGGGCGTCCGCCGGTTCTGGACGACGACGGCGGCCACTTCGCCGCCGGCGGTCTCCAGCAGTCTGCGGAGTTCCTGAAGAGACGTATCGCACGCCTCCTCGCTGCGGTCCAGGGAAACGGCGATCAGGACCGCCTTGACGGGCTTCTCGCCTCCGGATACGATGGTGTCGGTTGTATAGGCTGGCATGAAGGTTTCCCTCCTTTCACTGCAAAAAAGAGCGGCGCACCAAAATGCGCCGCCCGTAGAATCGGATTCCGATCAGTCGAGGTTGAATTTCTTCTTGAATTTGTCCACGCGTCCGCCGGCATCGACGAATTTCTGCTTGCCGGTGAAGAACGGATGACATTTGGAGCAAATATCGACTTTCAGATTTTCCTTGACGGATTTGGTGTGATAAACTGCGCCGCAGGCACAGGTGATCGTAGTTTCCTTAAAATCGGGATGGATTCCTTGTTTCATTTTCTTGTTTCCTCACTTTCAACGTGGGCCGGACATTTCCAACGCCAGGCCAATTTTTTCATGCGAAGCAGAGTATACCATACCTTTTTCCGGAAATCAAGGGTTTTTTTTCTTTTTTTGGAAGGTTTTCTTGCATTCCGGATGGAAAAGCGGTAGAATGAAAAACGCTGTACGATAATAATTTATTCTAATTCGGGGGAAACCTATGAAACTGACGTATCTGGGAACCGCCGCGGCGGAAGGATGGCCGGCTCTGTTCTGCCGGTGCGAATACTGCATGAAGGCGCTGGCCGCCGGGGGACGGAATCTGCGCTCACGCTCGCAGGCTATGGTCAACGACGATCTGCTGATCGATTTCCCGGCCGATTCCTTTGCCCATATGCAGGCAAACCGGTTGGATTTCTCGGCGGTCCAAACGCTGCTGGTCACCCATTCCCATCTGGATCATTTCGCGCCGGCGGACCTGCATCTGCGGAATTCGGCCTATTACGCGCACAATCTGTCGTCGGACCATCTAGATCTGTACGCGAACGAACGCGTTCTGCAAATGCTCGAATCGGAGTGCCGGGTGCGCGTCGAAGAACCGAACGCGGACGGGCTGACGGCCCATCTGGCGACTGCATACACGCCTTTCCGGACCGGCCGGTATACGGTCACGCCGCTGCCCGCCAGACACGGGGAGGGCGAGAACGCCCTCAACTATCTGATCTCCGACGGCGAACGGACGCTTCTGTATCTGCACGATACCGGCATGCCGAAAGAGGGCGTTTACGAGTATCTCCGCGACAACGCCGTCCATGCCGACCTGATCTCCTATGACTGCACCTACGTGGCGCTGCCGTCCGCCGGCGGACACCTCGGCCTGGATACCTGTCCGGTCGTCCGCCAACGGCTGGAAGAGATCGGCGTCAGCGGCTCGGATACCGTCTCGGTCATCAACCATTTCTCGCACAACGGGAAACTGATCCACGACGAACTGGTCCCGGCGGCGGAAGCCCTCGGCTTTTTGACTTCCTACGACGGGATGGAGCTTACGTTTTGACGGCGCGTGAGACGGCTCCGGATCTGCTTGCGCGTTCCGCCTATGCGTACGATCTGCCCGAAGAACTGATCGCCCAGACGCCGTCCGAGAA
>JAGACN010000046.1 GCA_017614095.1 Clostridia bacterium
AAATCCTTTGCGGCATAGCGGAACGACACCTGCCCGACTTTCGTGCCGTCCCCCATCGTGATCACGTGGTAGGACGGGAACAGCGTTCCGGAAGGCACTTTCAGCAGAACGTCGACCTCTTTGTTGACTTCGTCCGCGTTCGCCTTTTGCTCCATCGTGTTGACCAGGCTGTTGTATCCGCCCATAAAGTCGGAATCGCACCCGGACAGCAAAACGGCGATCATGGCTGAAAGCAGCAGCGCGGTCAGAAGAGAGGCAAATCGCAGTCCGTTTCTCATGTGTCAAAATCCTTTTCGTAAATCAATTGCGGAATGGCGGCCCAGTCGGAACAGAAGACGGCGCCGGTCTTGCGCAGATCCTCTTCGCTCTGGTGTCCGAACGGGAGCAGGATGCACCGGTCTCCGCATCCGCACGCTTTCGCGACGTCGGCGTCGTGGAGGGCGTCTCCGATGAACCAGACGCGCGACGTATCCGTGCCGCATCCGTTTTGCGACAGGAAGACGCGGGTCCGTTCCTCTTTGGACTGAGCCATCCAGTCGTCCGCCGCGAGAATGTCCGAAAAATACGGGAGAATACCCAGCCGACGCGCGCGTTCCTCGATGCTGACGCGGTGCGCCGACGAAAGGATGACCTGGACCGCTCCCCTCTCTTTCAATTCATCCAGTACCTGACGGACGCCCTTCATCAGGCAGTCTTCCGGCAGATGCGCGTTGTAATAGGAACGGTAATGGGCCGCGATCTCGTCCATCGTGACCTCGTTCAGATCGAACAAACGTTCGTAGAATCTTGAGATCGGCGTATCAACATACGAATAATACTGCTCCAGTGAGATCGGAGGCAGTTCTTTGACGCGAAGCAGTTCGTTCACGGCGTCCAGCGAGACCTGCAAGTCGTCGCAAAGCGTTCCGTTCCAGTCCCAGAAAACGATCCTTGAACCGGTTTTTGCTTGCGTGTCGGCCATTTGCTCTCCCCCTGTTCGGTCGAAGCCGGAACCGTCCAGAACGGACGGCTCCGGCTTTTCGCTGTTTTGTTCGTTCAGTCCGAGCTCTTCAATGCACGTTCCAGCCAGATGACTCCGATGTCCAGCGCGTCGAACAGCGAATTCTTTTCCGTCTGCTTCCATACGCGCTCATCCATGGACTTCTCGTCGTCCGTGCTCTGCACCTGGACCAGGACCTTGGTCGCGACATCGACGGATCCCACTTTTTTGGTGTCGAGGATATTCATAAACAGAATATACTCGTCGTCGGGATTGCCGTAAAACAGGAACTGGCCCTGACGGATCAGCGGTTTTCCGCGGTACGTCAGGATTTTCTGCTCACTCATTGGTGTTGGTTCCTTTCTGATCCCGGATGAAATCCTCGACCAGGCAGCGAAGCAGTTCGTCCCTGTCCAGTTTCGAGATGATCGTCCGGGCGTTGTTGTAATTGGTGATGTAGGTGGGATCCTCGGACACGATGTATCCGACGATCTGGTTGGTCGGGTGGTAGCCTTTTTCGACCAGTGAGTTGTAAACGCCGCGCAACACGATGCGAATCTCTTCCCTGCGGGTGTCCTTAACGGAAAACGTAATGGTTTTTCTGGAATCCTGCGGCATAATAACGTCCCCTTTCCTACGATGCTTTGTGTGTGGCCGTCCGGCCCCGTTTATTTCGGCCGGGACCGGACAGTTGCTTTCCGGATACTGTATTATACTAGCAATCGAATCGTTTTTCAAGCCTATTTTTCGTTTTTGTTCTCTTTTCAGCCGCGCAGAACGATGCCGTTTTCGCTTTCCAGCCTGCGAAGGATCTTCTGGACGGCCGTATCGGCCTCCTCGTCCGTCATGGTCCGGTCGGGCAGACGGAAGGTCAGGCGGACGGCCAGCGACTTCTTTCCTTCGGCAACGCCCTTGCCCTGGTAGACGTCGAACACGAACGCGTCGGTCAGCGACTTCGGGCCGTAGGACCGGATCAGTGCGCACAGCGTGCCGGCTTCCAGACCGGTATCGCAGAGCAGCGCGAGGTCGCGCTCCATCGACTGGTAGACGGGCAGCGGGCGGAATTTCGTTTCCGTCGCGCGGCACTCGTACATTTTTTCCACCGACAGCAGAGCCGCGAAGACCGGCATGCCGATCTCATACGTCTCGCAGACGGCCGGATGGACCTGTCCGATGGTGCCGATCACGGTATCGCCGCAGCGGATCTCGGCGCAGCGGCCGGGATGGAAGCTGGGGTCGTCCGTTTTGGACGCATAGATCTCATCCGTGACGGACAGCGCGTGCAGCAGCCCTTCGGCATAGCCTTTCAGATCGTAGAATCCGCCGTTCTCCTCGCCGAAGAAAGCGAAGCAGAGCATCTTTTCCTCGCGCGACAGTTCCTCAGCCGGATAATACAGCGTTTCCACCTCGAAGAAGCGCGCGGCGCGGACCCGGTGCGCGACGTTGTGCGCGATCACGTCCATCATGGACGGCAGTGCGTGCGTGCGCATGACCGACGTATCCTCCCCGAGCGGGTTCCGGATGGCCAGCTGGTTGCGCAGCGGCGAGTCGGCAGGCAGCCGGATCCTGTCCGAATCCTTGGGCGAGACGAACGAATAGGTGATCACTTCGTCGAAACCGAGTCCGATCATGGTCTTGCTGATGTTCGAGCGGAATTTCTGATTGTCGTTTTCGCCGCCTTCGGTCGCCTCTCCCCGGAAGGCCGTCGCCCGGATGTTGTCGAATCCGTACAGGCGGACCACTTCCTCGGCCACGTCCGCCGTGTTGATAATATCCATCCGCTCCGACGGGACGATGAGCGAGTCCTTTCCGTCCCAGCGCATCCCCAGCGGCTTCAGAAGTTCCGCCATATCGGCGGCGGACAGATCGGTGCCCAGCAGTTCGTTCACGCGCTTCCAGTCGAACGGAACGGTCCGTTCCCCAACCGGGACGGCGCACTGATCGATGATGCCGTCGACGACTTCGCCGCAGCCGAGCAGTTCGACCAGTTCGCAGGCGCGCTGCACCGCCGGCAGCGTGTTGCAGACGGGCAGTCCCTTTTCGAATTTCGCGGAGGACTCGGTGCGCAGGTTGACCGCGCGGGAGGTCTTCCGGATGCTTTCGCGCGCGAAGTTGGCGCTCTCGAAGATGACCGTCTCCGTATCCGGCAGGATCTCGCTGTTCAGTCCGCCCATAACGCCGGCCAGCGCGACCGGTTTGTCGCCGTCCGCGATGCACAGCATGTCCGGTG
>JAGACN010000047.1 GCA_017614095.1 Clostridia bacterium
GCGACATCGGAGAGATGAAACTTGACGGACAGACCGCAATCTGCCACGCCTATCTGGAAACGGATCTTGTCCGCGCGCGGTACGTCCGTGTGACGATGGACAAGGGAACCAGCCCGTTCGTCTTCTGCTCGGAATTCCTGATCGGCAAAAAGAAAAGCGCCGGGAACCTCCCGGTCGGCGACGTCAACGGGGACGGGGAAGTCAGCGCATTGGATTATTTCCTCATTAAGCGCGCAGTAGTCGGAACATATGTTCTAACCGTCGATGAACGCAAGCGAGCGGACGTGAACGGCGACGGCGAAGTGGACGTCAAAGACTACGTAGCCGTGAAGAAGATCGTCCTGGGAAACTGATTCATGGAAGAGCATAAAAGACCGTTCCGTCCCTTGACGGATTTGGAGCGGGACGCTTTACTTCAATGGTTCAAAGCCGAACGGCGGATCCTGCCCTGGCGTGAGGATCCTTCGCCTTACCGCGTCTGGGTGTCGGAGATCATGCTGCAGCAGACGCGCGTGGATACGGTGATCCCGTATTTCGAGCATTTTATGGAAGTCCTTCCGGACATTCCTTCGCTCGCTTCCGCGGACGGGGAAATCCTGTTGAAACTGTGGGAGGGACTCGGCTATTACAGCCGCGTCCGGAATCTGCAGAAAGCGGCTGTCGTATTGACGGAATCTTATGGCGGAAAACTGCCGTCGGACGTCGGGTCGCTGCTGAGACTGCCCGGCATCGGTCCCTATACGGCCGGCGCCATCGCGTCCATCGCGTTCGGGAAACCGGAACCGGCCGTGGACGGAAACGTTTTGCGCGTGCTGGCGCGGCTTTCCGGGTACGAAGAAGATATCCGGAAACCGGAGGCACGGAAGGAGGCGGAAAACGCTGTCCGCCGGTCCATGCCCGAACGGGATCCGGGAACGTTTACACAGGCTTTGATGGAGATCGGTGCGCTCGTATGCGTGCCGAACGGGGAAGCGAAATGCGGCTGTTGCCCATTTTGCGGAAACTGCTTTGCGGAAAACGAAAACAAGACGGACGTATTGCCGTTCCGGTCGGACCTCCCCGAGCGGAAAAAAGAGGACCGTACCGTATTGATCCTGCTGGACGGAGACAAGGTCAGCCTGCGCCGCCGGCCGCCGAAAGGGCTGCTCGCGGGTCTGTATGAACTGCCAAACGCTCCCGGACGGCTGGACGTCGACCGGGCGGTCGCCTATGCGCGGAAGATCGGGTTCGATCCGGTAAGGACGGAGATCCTGCCGGAGGCGGTCCACCTCTTTTCGCACGTCGAATGGCATATGACCGGCTGGCTGATGACCGGTTCGCCGGACGAACCGCAAGCCGGGGAAAACGGTCTGTTATCCGTCACCCGTGCGGAACTGGACGGGAAATATGCCGTCCCGTCCGCCTTTGCCGCCTATCTGAAGATCCTGCGGGAGCGCATGGGCGCTGAAAAAACGAAGAAAAAAGACTGATAGATTCAGGAGGAAAAGGCTTATGAAGAAACATCTCTCATTCCTGCTCGCACTGACCGTTCTGCTGACGGCTGTCCTGCTGGCTGTTCCGGCGAACGCGGAAGAATTCCGGCCGGATACCTACGCGGAAGATCTGGCGGTCCTTGCCGGCGAGCCGGCAGAGAACGCCCTGTTCACCACCGCGCTGTCCGCGACCGTGGACGGCGATCTGGTCACCGTGAAACTGACCGTCGGCGGCGCGAAAGCGGAAGACAAGATCATCGGATTCGAGATCCCGGTCTTCTATGACGCCGAACGGCTGACGCCCGTGACGGACAAAAGGGACGGGGACGCGCTGGACTGCTTTGCGACCATGCCGGGCAAGACCTGGGAAAATCTGACGTCTCCATCCGTGCGTGTCAAGGACGACCGGTCCTGCATTTTCGTGCAGTGCGGAACGGCAAAGACGGAATACTACGGCGAGCAGTCGGCGCTGGTTTGCAAGCTGTATTTCACCCTTGGCGAAGAGTACGACGCCGCGGGCATATGGCTGGGCAATGCGACCACCAAGTGCTTTGTGGACGACGGTAAACTGACCAAGTACCTCGGAAAGAACGCCTACGTGCTGGCGGAATACATCCCGCCGTACGCTGAAGGCATCGAAGCGGCCGTCGGCACATACAGCGGCACCAAACCGGTCATCTTCCAGACGGAAGTGAGCGCGGTCCTCTATCGGGACACCCTCACCGCGACGGTCACCTGCAAGGGAATGAAGGAATCGGATAAGATCATCGGGTTTCAGATCCCTTTGTATTACGACGTCGAACGGCTTGAACCGGATCTGACTGACCGGGACGGCGAAGCGCTGAACTGTATGAAAGATGGGATGCCCGGCAAGAACTGGGAGAACCTGACCGCCGCGGTCATCGACGAGAAGAACGGCACGCCCTGCGTCTTCCTCCAGTGCGGCACGCCCAGGACCGATTACTGCAAAAACGGGGAAGATCTGGTCTTCACCGTGAAATTCAATGTGAAGGCCGGCTACACGGAAGCGGGCGTCTGGACGAACGCGAACA
>JAGACN010000048.1 GCA_017614095.1 Clostridia bacterium
CCGTTCGTGTTGCCCTTCACATTCACGCCGCCCGTGCCGACAATATCGACCGAGGTCGTGCTTCCGGTCGCGGTTATCGTGGCCGTTCCGCCGGAGACGACTGATGCGATACCAGTCACGGCCCCGGCAGACTCAACCGCGGCAGAGATAATAGCGGAGCTGACGGCCGCGTCGACAGCTTTTGCCGTCTTCGCAGACGTGGCATTGGTCGCGGAATCCACGACAACGCCGGAAGTCAGCGACGAGGCGTTCTCACTGTTGCACATGTACATGTCGTTGTCGTGGAAAAACATCAGACAGGCGGTCGAAAGATCCAGGAACATCCTGTCCTGTTCGGGGACACCTTCCGACCACTCCTTTTCACCGCTGTTGTTGGTCCAGCAGACTGCCACCTTCTTCGTGGTCGTATTGTAATACCTGTCGTTGTTTTGAACTTCGTCCAGATCGGGAGCAGAGTCGAAACAACCGATAAGTACCGTGATTTCACGCGGGAGATATTCGCGCTTGATGACCCCGCCACGGGTGACATAAGAGGATGAATTGTCCTTGTCCGCGATAAGCTGGTCAAGTGTTGCGGTCGGGTAGACTTTCGCTCCGGAGGTTGATTTGAGAGTGACGTTTTTGGTTTCGTCAGACATGGTTGGGCTCCTTTGTATGGGATTGAATATGATACTCTTCGTTTCGTCAGATATGGATTATGGTTCCGGGGCTTCGTCCGGACGATCCGGATTTTCATCGAATGCATTATCCGGGATCGTTCCGTTGTCGTTGATGATGATGTCAGCTCCGCCGGAGCTTGTCGAGCCTCCGCTCGTGATGTCGCCGCCGGAGCTTGTCGAGCCTCCGCTCGTGATGTCGCCGCTGGAGCAGGAGCCTCCGCTCGTGATGTCGCCGCCGGAGCTTGTCGAGCCTCCGGAGGATGTCTCGCCTGAAGAACTTCCGCCGTTGCCTTGTGCTGAATTGGCGAGAGCGGACTGGATCATGTCGGCGACCTGTTCCCGTGTGACCCCGTGGATATCCTCACCTCCGCAGATGGCAGCGGCCGAGACGCGGTTTCGGACGGAGAAGTTTTCAATTTGAAGCACAAAGACCGGGTCTCCTGCGCTGTCAAGCCCGATGAGTTCACCCTGCAGTCCCGCCTTGATCGGGTCACGGCCGAGCCACGCGCGAAGCAGGTCGGTATCGGTGTTGTAAAGAGGGATGACGAATTCGGTGGACTCGACAGCCGCGCCGTTTACTGTGTCGGCGACCGTTCGGATGGAGATTGATGCTCCGTCGCCCGCGAGTTTGCATACGGTGCCGCGATCCCAGTCATCGTCCATGATCCAGCGCCATGCGGCGACGTCCGTGAAAGCTTCCGGCGGATACGGCGCATCGGAATACCGGTCGGCAAAAAGGCGCATGCGCAGACGCGCCGGAATGCCCCTCGTGAGGGTTGGCGGTGTAGCGTTGTGCGCGTTCCGGCAGTCCCGGACGATGCCCCTCGTGCCATAGGGCGCGACGTAGAAAATGATGTCCTGCATGTTTTTCTCCGTTGATAGTTATGCTGTTTCGTTGTTGTTCTGCTGCGACGTTTTTTCATAAACAAGGCAACAGACGGCAGGAGGGGAACCGGGGTTTGCGTAGTTTACGAGGGTTCCATACGGGTACCCGTCAGCGGTCACGATGAAGCGGATAGATGCCCCTTTCCGGTATGGGATGGGGATACCCGCGCCGATTGCGACCACGAAATTATCGGCGTTCGTTTCGGTGATGGTGTACGTGCTTTCAAATTTGCCGCGCTCGTCCGGTATATAAACGCTGGTATTCCCTGCCTTGATTGAACCGGAGTAAGTATAGACTGTGGTGTTGCCGTTTACCCATGCGAACAGGTAATAATCGGGATAAAACTCGCAGTCCGTCAGGTACGAAAAAACGGTTTCGTCGTCGCTGTCGTCTTTCGTATAAACTGCCTCGCCGCCTCTGATATTCCACTCGTCGGAGTAGATCGTTTTATAGTCCCCCGGCGCATTGTAGCAATACCACGCGAAATAGGTGTATTTGTCCTCGTCCGAATCGTAATAATCGTCGGAGTAATCGCGGCTGTAAACCATTTTGACCCATTCCCCGGCATCTTCATCGTAGACCTCGACGCGGATTTTGTTGGAGTAGTCCTCGGTTATGTCGCGATCGAATCTGTTGCCGTTCGCCTTGATATATGCGTCCTCGCCCGGCAGTTTCAGCTCGGCGACTTTCATCAAGCCGCCATTGATCTGGACGTGGGCCGCATAATTGCGATAACGCAGGCCGTCTTTGAACGGGTCAAAAGAAGCCCACGCGAAGATATAGCCCTCTTCCGCCGCCGTGTATGGAATGCTGCTTCCGTTGTCCGGCGGGATGACACCGGAATGGCCGCCATGTCTCCAGTCCGGAATGAAATTTCCGCCGGATGTGTCACCTGATGTGCCGCCGGACGAGTCGTCCGGCGCGAGACAGGTGAACGTCGCGCCGTTGACCGGAACTGTATTGACCGTGCTGCCGGGGACATAAATGCTCGATGCCGTGCCGTTGTCGATCCGCATGCCCGCCCCCGCACGGACCATGGCGGCCGGATTGGCTGTCCGGGGCTGTCCGCTTTGTTCCGTAAGCGAGATGATCGTGCCTGCCGGAGTTTCCTTGAGCTTGATGCCGGGACCGGGACGCAGCCGCAGCGTCGTGACGCAGTCGATCAGACGGTCGACGGCGTCGACGAGCCAGTTCCGCGCGTTCACGCCCTTCTGGCTTTTGGGTGGTAGTTGCATGAGGGCAAGCCTCCTGTAATAGTGGCGTGCAGCACGACGCCACGGGAATTCAAGAATCATTCAGCTTGTACCGGAAATCGGATCATAAAGGTCCGAATCCCAGCCGGAGCTGTCGTAGGACATCGTCCAGGTGATGCTGGCAAGCCAGGCCCCGGAATAGCGCACCGTCGCGCGGTCGCATTTCCAGTTCCCTCCGGTCAGCCCGTTTGCCACGCCCGGGGACGATGCGGTCCGGTTCGCTTTCGCGGCGATGGCGGCGCAGGCGAGTGCGAAGGTCGCGAACCGTGCGGTCTCCGTCTGCGTGTACAATGCCACGTCGTACTGGTCGGCCGCCTTCGTGCGCTTTTTCACGAGTTTCCAAGTGTGCCCTTCCGCGTCCGGGCCGATGATAAGCTCGGACTCGGATTTCATCCACCGGTAGGTCTGCGCCGCCGTGCCGATCAACAGCGGATCCGTTGCGGTCGACCACCAGGACGGAGATTCCGTCGTGGCGTCGTCCCGCGCTGCCAGATAATGGTTCCAGCACGTCCTGTATGAGGGATGCGCCTCCAGCGGATTGCTCATCATCGTGACGTCGAGCGTCGCGCTGAATACCCCGAACGACGTGTCCGGGGGAACAGTTCCAATGGACACGGACAGACCGGACGAGTCCTCGGTGTAGCGCAGCTCGATCTGCCAGATGTTTCCTTCGTGCTGGGAGATGCTCGAAGATGCGAGTCGCCCGAATCCAGAGAGATATTCGCCGATAGCGTGCGTGGTCTGGTACGCAGTGCATTCGTCAAACGATCCCTGCAGAGTCTGCTTCCGCACGTAGCCGCTTTCCGTTCGCTCGGACGTCCGGCTTTTGTATTTCAGGGTAAGTGCCATGAGGGCAGACCCTCCTGTAGTGTTTGCGGTGGTTCAAATAAGCGCCCCTTCGGCGATCAGTCGTTTCTGCTCCTCGGTCAGCTCCACCAGACGTGCCGTCGATTCGCTCGTCGCGCGCTGGTAACGTTCCAGGTCCGGCATCCGGATGCCCGCCGCCGAGCCGCCGCGCGCGACCAGGGAATTCGTGACCATGCCCGGGGCGTCCGGGCGGTACAACGCCGCGATTTTTCCCGCGATGTCGTCCAGTTCCTCCGTCCGGTCAATCTTTTCCGGCTCCGTCGGCTTGACGGACTGCATGTAGTCGTACCAGGACCCGACCGCCTCTTCCATGCTGTCGATCTGTTCCTGCGTCAGCTCCACGCCCATCTGCGCGGCGCGACGCCGCATCGCCATCGTCTCCTTCTCGATCACGGCCTCGCGTTCCCTGCCTTCCGCGATCAGTTCCTGCTCCCGTTTGAGTATCTGATACCGGTCGATTACGCCCTGCACACCGTCCCGGATGGCGCTGAGCTTCATTTCCTCCGGGTTCGGTTCAGGGGACGGGTTCGGGATCTGACCTCCGGCCCGCGTCTGTTCGCGAGAAGTTGCCGCGCTCATGGACGCCATTTCGTCCGCTTCCGAGGAATAACCGGACGCCCGGAGATTTTTGATCTCGTCCGCGGTCCGGACGATGTCGCTCAGCGCATCGATGCGCGATTTCAGCGCAGCCGTGGTATCCTCGTCGGTGATATGGGCGCTTCTCAGATACTCTTCCAAGAGGGGCAGTTGTTCCCGCAGGCTGATCTTCTGACCGGACATCGTTTCGCGTCTGACGGACGGCCCCATCGTCCCGGAAACCGTCTCGTAGCTCCGCTGCACCGTATCCGGGTCATAGCCTGCGAGGATCGCGGACAGCCTGGCGCGCTCTTCGGCGCTGCCGGAACTGTATCCGACCGCGATCTGCGGGAGCTGCTGCAGTTTGATGCCGAGTTCCGTCTGCAGACTGTCCGCAAGTTCGGACGAATCCGCTCCGCGCATCCTCTTCCGCGCCTCGTCGAACCCGGACATCTTCCCGGTTTCCTCGTCGATGACGATTCCCAGGTCGCCGTAGCGCTTGGTCAGGATCTCCAGCAGCCGCGCCTGTTCGGCCTTCGCCGCGTTGCCTTTGATTTCCATCCGGTCGATCTCTTCCAGACGGTTCAGATACCGAGTGGAAGTATCCATGCTGTCCCGGATCCGGTCCGTGACCTTGCTCTGCATGTCCAGGATCGCCGC
>JAGACN010000049.1 GCA_017614095.1 Clostridia bacterium
CGGTCCGCGTCCTCGTATTTCTGGCCGGCCTGCAGGATCTGCCGGTACAGTTCGTCTTCGGGATCCAGGAAGTGGACGTCGCCGGTCGCGCAGACCGGTTTGCCGGTCGTTTCCGCAACGCGGAGGATGGTCCGGTCGTTCTCCCGCAGCATTTCGCGGGCCGCGTCCGGATCGTCGCCCAGTCTTCCCTCTTCGAACAGGAACCAGTTGTTTGTCCACGGCTGGATTTCCAGATAGTCGTATTTTTCCGCGATCTTGCACAACTGGTCGAACGGCTGTCCGTCCAGGATCGCCGAATAGAGCTCGCCCGCCACGCACGCGGAGCCGAGCAGCAGGCCTTCCCGGTACTCCCGCAGAACGGTCAGCGGGATGCGCGGATGCTTCCCGAAATAGTTCAGATAGGAAAACGAGACCAGTTTGTACAGGTTCCGCAGTCCGGTCTGATTCCTGGCGAGCAGGACGATGTGGAAGAGTTTCTTCCCTTTCCGCGGGTCTCCCTTTTCCGCCATCTGTTTGATCATCTCGTCGGTATCCGAAATGCCGTTTGCGCGGAGTTTGGCCAGCAGACAGGAGAAGATGCGGCCGAGCATGTCCGTATCGGCGTTCGCCGTATGGTGTTCGAATTCGCCGAGTCCGAAGTATTTCGCCAACGTATCCAGCCGGTGTCTGGACAGATCCGCATTGATGAATCTGGAAACGGCGACCGTATCCAGATACGGATTGACAAACGGGATATCGCTCCCGGAAGCGACCCTGCGGATAAACGAGCAGTCGAATGTCGCGTTGTGCGCGACCAGCATCCGGTCCCCGCAGAAATCCAGGAACGCGCGGACAGCCTCCGCTTCGGACGGCGCATCCGCGACCGTCTCGTCCGAAATGCCTGTCAGTTCCGTAATGTTTCCGGGGATGGGCATGCCCGGGTTGACGTAGGTCTCGAACCGGCGGTCCGTCTCTTCCCCTCCTTTGTACAGGACGGCGGCGATCTGGGTGATGCCGCAGTTCACGGGCGACAGGCCGGTCGTCTCGATATCGAAAATGACAAACTCGTCCTTCTTGAAGTCCCGGTTGTCTTTCTTCTCGGTGTAGGCGAAGACCGCCCGGGAGGTGTCGTCGACCAGATAGCCTTCCATTCCGTAGATCGGCTTCACGTCCGGATGCTTTTTGACGGCGTTCATGATCTCCGGGAACGCCTGCACGTTGCCGTGATCGGTCACTGCGACCGCGGGGCATCCCCAATCGCTGCACCGGGCGATCAGCGCGGCAGGATCCGTCAAAGCATCCATCGCGGACATGGTCGTATGGCAATGCAGCTCCACGCGGGGAACGGGATTTCGTTCCTGCCGGAAAAGCCGTTTGACGAACGCGATGGCTTTCGCCTGCAGCACGACCTCACCCTCGTATTCGTTGAACTGCGTCCTTCCCTCCGCCAGGATATATCCGGTCCCGCGTTTGAAATCCAGTCCTTTCTCGGCCTGGAAGCGCAGCAGCACGGAGGCCTCGCCGTCCGACACGAACAGCCGGTAGCTGTTGGTCGGCTTGTCGTAGTTTTCTTTTTCGACCGTTTCGAACAGACGGCCGACGATCCGGACGTACTGATCCGACCGGATGCACTTGATCGGGATCAGTTCGTTTCCGCCCTTCAGTTCACCCATGACCGGTTTCGGGCTCGAGATGTCAAACCGCATGTTGCCGGACCGGACAAAGATGCTGCCGTCTTCCTGCACGTCCGTTTCTACGTGATCGGGTCCGATCAGGCGAAACGCGTTCCGTTTGAGCAGGGCCGCCTCTTTTGCGGCGCGCGCGTCTGGACGGGCGGTCTCCTCCGGCCGCCGGCGGGCGGCTTCCGCCTCCAGCAGCGCCAGCTCGGTCGGCGCGTACTGCGCCGGATCCACTTCGCTGCCCTCCAGCACGACGGAAAGCGGCAGTCCAAACTGCTCGCGGATGCAGTCCGCGAAGAACTTTTCCACGCCGCTTTGCCGCATCAGATCGACGGAGACGCCTTCCCGCACCCGGATACGCAGGACTCTTTCCTGCGGGTCGAACGAGGCGCCGCATCCGTCCACGAAACCGTTGACGGCCTCCGAGCGGGCGATCCGCTTCCAGAGCGCGATGAGTCCGGGCATGCATGCTTCCCCGAACGCGCCGGACGGATACGTCGGGAAAATACGCACTTCGGAAAGCGCGTAGGTCTCCTTGATGGCGTCTTCCAGCGAAAACAGGACGTCCGGATTCCTCCATTCGTCGAAGGAAACGGTCAGCGCGACCTTGCGGGCCTCCCGGTTGACGCGCACTTCCATTTCCCTGAATTCGCGGATCCTGGACGCCTGCCGTTCCGTCAGTTCGACACGCGGAAACTTCTTTTTGAATTGGGACAGCATCTCACTCATTCGATGACTCGCTTTCCAGCAGATGATGGATTTCCTCCGTCAGGACGGAGACGATTTCTTCTTCGCGGATCATGCGGACGCGTTCCCCTTTGCGGAACAGCACCGCCTCTCCTTTTCCGCCGGCGACGCCGACGTCCGCTTCCTTAGCCTCTCCGGGTCCGTTGACGACGCAGCCCATCAGGGCGACGGTCAGAGGCCGGTCGGTCCGGATGCCCCGGATGACTTTCTGCAGTTCTTCGGCATACCGGATCAGATCGATCTCCGTCCGGCCGCAGGTCGGACAGGAAACCAGATTGATGCCCTGCCGCCTGCCGCAGGCGGACAGGATCTCCTTGGCCGCGCGGACCTCTTCGACCGGATCCGCCGTCAATGAGACGCGGACGGTATCCCCGATGCCGTCGCACAGCAAGGAGCCGATCCCGACGGCGGACTTCACCGTTCCGGTTCCGGCAACGCCCGTCTCGGTCACGCCGAGATGCAGCGGGTACGGACAACGCTCCGCGAGCAGACGGTTGGCCGCGATCATGACGGGCACGGACGAACTCTTGACGGACAGGACCAGCTGGTCGAAATCCTGGCGCTCGAACTGTTTCGCCGCTTCCAGAGCGCTTTCACACAGCGCTTCCGCCGTCGGAGAGCCGTATTTGGCGAGGATGCTCTTTTCGAGCGATCCGCCGTTGATGCCGATTCGGACGGGGATCCCCTTCTCCCGGCATTTCCGGGCGACGGCGCGGATACGCTCGTCGGATCCGATGTTTCCCGGATTGATGCGGATCTTATGGATGCCGGCGTCCGCAGCCGCGAGCGCGAGCCGGTAGTCGAAATGGATATCCGCGACCAGCGGAATGTGCGTCCGCTCCAGCAGATACGGGATGGCGGCCGCGGCCTCCGGCGTGTTGACCGTGAACCGGACCAGATCGCAGCCTTCCGCTTCCAGACGGAGGATCTGCTCTGCCGTCGCCTCCCGGTCCGCCGTACGGGTATTCGTCATGGACTGGATGGAAACGGGAGCGCCGCCTCCGATACGCAGGCTGCCGACGCGCACCGCTTTCGAATCACGCATACGAACGCCCTCCTTTAAAACAGATGGATGATGTCTTTCAGCATAACGGCGGCCATCAGGATCAGCAGCAGGATCATCGTCCCCGCCGTCATGGCGGTCTCCACTTTTTTGGGCAGCGGCTTCCGGCGGATACCCTCGATGAGATAGATGACGAACCGCCCGCCGTCCAGCGCCGGTATGGGAAGCAGATTCATGAAGGCCAGCGAGGCGGAGATGAGGACGGTCATGCTGCCGAGGTTCCGGAGCGCGTCTGCGAACGATCCGCTTTCCTCCAGCAGAGTGCCTACCTGCTCGCCGACCGCGACGGGGCCTCCGACCGCGTCCAGCCCGTACCGACCGGTAAACAGGTCCTTGAAGGAATCCACCGTGATGTAGATGGAATTCCAGCCCTGC
>JAGACN010000050.1 GCA_017614095.1 Clostridia bacterium
ACCGTCCGCGTCGGACAGGACGTGTCCGTCGCGAACTTCCATCATCCCGAAAGCAACCGGAAGACCCGTATCGTCAGCCTCTACCAGATCGACGGATTGAACCGCGTTCCGGTCGAGACCGCCTCGGTCGGCGACATCGTCTGCTTCTCCGGCGCGGAGGACATCACGATCGGGGACACCGTGTGCGACGCTTTGACGCCGGATCCGCTCGAATTCGTCAAGGTCAGCGAACCGACGCTGGAAATGACCTTCTCCGTCAACGATTCGCCGTTTGCCGGGCGCGAAGGCAAATTCGTCACCTCCCGCCAGCTGCGCGAGCGGCTGTACCGCGAACTGCAGAAGGACGTTTCTCTGCGGGTGACCGACGGGGAGACGATGGACAGCTTCAACGTGTGCGGACGCGGCGAGATGTCGCTCTCCATCCTGATCGAGACCATGCGCCGCGAGGGCTACGAGCTTTCCTGCTCGACGCCGCGCGTCCTGTACAAGGAGATCGACGGGGTCAAGTGCGAACCCATCGAGCACGTCTATGTGGACGTTCCGAACGATTACTCCGGAACGGTCATCGAGGAGCTCAGCCGCCGGAAAGGCGATCTGCTGACCATGAGCCCGAACGCGGCCGGCACCCGGATGCGCATCGAGTTCAGCATCCCGACCCGTTGCCTGCTCGGCTACCGCAGCATGTTCATGACCGCGACGCGCGGGGAAGGCATCCTGAATTCCACCTTTGACAGCTACGGACCCTACCGCGGGGACATCCAGCTCCGGTTCACCGGCTCGCTGGTCGCGTCGGAAGACGGCGAGACCACGTCCTACGGCCTGTACAACACGCAGGAGCGCGGCAATATGTTCCTCGGCCCCGGCGTGAAGATCTACGAAGGACAGATCGTCGGCTCCAATCCCAAGCAGGGGGACATCACGGTCAATCCGTGCAAGCAGAAGCATCTGACTGCCATCCGCTCCTCCGGCGCGGATGAGAAACTCATCCTGACGCCTCCGATCATCTTCTCGTTGGAGGAAGCCATCGAGTTCATCGCGGACGACGAGCTGATCGAGGTCACGCCCAAGAGCATCCGCCTGCGCAAGCGCATCCTGAACAAGGATCTGCGCCTCAAGGCGGAAGCAAAACTGAAAAAGAGCGTTTGAAAACTATTTTAAAAAACTTCTCCGGCCGCGTTAAGGTTTTTCGCGGCCGGGTTGTTTATATATATATGGAAACAAAAAAGGCGGCGGCAAACGGCAAGCCGTTGCTTGCGGCCGAAGGAAGGAGGCGGTTTCTGATGGGCGCATCAGCCGACGGCAGACCGGAAACGCTGCTCGGGTTCGATCAGGTTTACGACCGGTTTGCCAAAGACGTCTGGCGGATCTGTATGCTGTATCTCGGGAATCCCGAGGACGCGAAGGACGCGTCACAGGAGACGTTTCTCCGGTATTGGCGGACGGACAACAAACCTTCCGGTGAGAACCACACGAAAGCGTGGCTGATCGTGACGGCTGGAAACGTCTGCAAGAATATGCTCAAGAGGCAGGACCGCCGGCAGGTCCCGCTGGACAGTCTGCCGGAGATCGGGACGGAAGACGGCGAGCCGGCCGGACTGCTGCCCGCTTTGCAACAGCTTCCGGACCGCTGGAAGAACGCCATCTATCTGTACTATTACGAGGACATGCCCGCCAAAGATATCGCGCAGGCGATGGGCGTTTCCGAATCGGCCGTATTCGTCTGTCTGAGCAAGGGCAGGAAACGATTGAAAGAATTACTGGAGGAAGAGCGATCATGAAAACGAACAGACCTCAAGATGACGAACAGTTCCGCGCACAGTTGAAAACAGCCGTTGACAGGCTGGAACCTGCGGACGGCTGTCTGGAGGAAATGAAGACGGATATACAGAAGAAAATGAGTATGGAGAATACGGCCGTCAGCCGCCGTTTCCCGCTGCGGAGAGTCATTCTGATCGCGGCCGCGGTCTTCGTGACGGCGGCGCTGGGCGTCGGTCTTTTCGCGCTCTTGCGTTCTGACGTTCCGGAAACGCCGGCCGATCCGGTGCTGGAACCCGTTTCCGCGGAATCCTTGCCCGTTTCCGTTCCGGAGGAGAGTATATCCGAACCGGCCGAAAGCGATCCCGCAGCCGAAAGCGACTATGCAGCCGAGAGCCGATCGTCCGAGACCAGTTCGCCCAAAGGCTCTGCCGGATCCCAGACGTCTGAACCGGGCATCCCGAGACCGCAGCCCGGCACCCAGTCGGAGGATCCGTCGCCGGCCGAAACGTACAGCGAGGGATTGAAATACACGCTCAACAAGGACGAGGAGTCCTATTCCGTTTCCGGCATCGGGAACTGTACGGACGCCGTCGTTCTCATTCCGCCGCGGTATGATGGTTTTCCCGTGACCGGCATCCGCAGAGACGCGTTTTCCGAATGCGGGAGCATCACCACAGTGGTGATCCCGGAAGGCGTGACGGAAATACCGCCGGAAGCGTTCTACTCGTGCGAGAATTTGAAAGAAGCGGTGATCCCGGAAGGCGTGAAGAAGATCGGAGACCACGCGTTCTATAACTGTACGAAACTGTCCGAGATCGTTTTGCCGGACAGCCTCACGACAATCGAAAAAGCCGCGTTTTATCATTGCGATTCGCTGAAAGCGATCACCATCCCTTCCAGTGTTACGACCATAGAGGAATCCGCGTTCGGATCCTGCGATTCGCTGGAAACAATAGAAGCCGGTTCCGGAAACAAGACTTTCCGCAGCGCCGGCAACTGCCTGATCGATAAAACGTCCAAAACGCTCGTGCTCGGCTGCAAGGGCAGCGTGATCCCGTCGGACGGCAGCGTGAAGGTGATCGGAGATATGGCTTTTAAGGATCAGACCGCATTGACTTCCGCGGTGATTCCGGACACGGTAACCAAGATCGGGAGAGCCGCCTTTGCGATGACCGGACTCGAACATATCGTCATCCCGGATTCCGTCGAGATCATCGACGAGTCGGCATTCGCCGCATGCTACAATCTGAAGAGCATCGAGATCCCGGCGTCTGTGACCGAGATCGGCAGAGCCGCGTTCATGTACGATTACAGCCTTGCAACACTGACGATCCAAAAAGGCGTTCGGAGCATCGGAGAGGGTGCGTTCAGCTATTGCAGAGCGCTGAAGAACGTCTCTGTCCCGGACGGCGTCACTTGGCTCGCTTCGTCCGCGTTTTCGGAGTGTACCAGTCTGGAAAGCGTCTCGATCGGAAAGGGTCCCGAACAGATTCTGGCCGGTACGTTCAGCGGATGCACGTCTCTCAAAACGGTCGATCTGCCGGAAGGCCTCACCTACATCGGAGTCGGAGCGTTCCTCAATTGTGACGGTCTGACCGCCTTTACGGTTCCGGACGGCGTTAATTCCATCTATGCCAGCGCGTTTGAAAACTGCGACAACCTGACCGAACTGACTCTTCCCGCCAGTTTAAAACAGATCAAGTGGACATGCCTTAAAGACTGCCCGAAAATCCAGGCCATCTTCTTTCAGGGTAATGCTGCCCAATGGAATGAACTGCTTTATGCCGATTCGAGCGCCCGCTGTCCCTGCGAAGCGATGATTGAAGGTTGAATAAATAACGAATCTGTCTCCTTTGTCCTGAACAGGATTAAAAAGGCAGATTCGTTTTAGCAGAATTTTTATGGTAGACCGGCTCAGTGAGTATAGACGGTACAGTGAGATGACGGGGACTGATCACCCCCGCCTCTCGATCTTATTTCTGGTCAGTACCCGAAATCAAGTTCGTTTTCGGTTTCATCTTGTTCAACAACGGGAGTCTCCTCATTTAGCTCCGTTTCTTGAATTCTTTTTATAAAATCGGAATATTGGTCCATCAAGATAGAGTAGGATTCTTTGGCAAGTGAGTATTTTTTTTCGGAGAAAGAGATGTATGGGTCGTATCGTACAGTCGTTTCCCATAAAGTTAATGTATCAGCAACGTACTCTAAGCATTCTGGCGGATGCCAGCCGAATTTTTCCAGGTGTTCGATGAGTTGACCGATTCGATGAGAAAACTCAGGCTGCTCTCCGTGTGCGAGAATCAAAGCCTTGAGCATTTTTTCTACGGCCTGCTGAATGTGGTAGGCCGCATTGGC
>JAGACN010000051.1 GCA_017614095.1 Clostridia bacterium
GCCTACCGCTGGGTCGTGAACACGGCCGATACGCGCAGCTGGGAGATCCTCCCGAAGGAATTCCAGCTTACGCAATTCGCGATGCCGGAAGACCGGAAAGTCTCGTTGAAACTGAACGGAGGCGATGGCGTCGTCCGGACGGTCTCCCTGTCGGAAGACTGCAAGTCGGCGATCATTTTCGTCGATGCTCCTTCTCCGGCGAACATTGCGGTCCATATCCTGCCGCTCACCTCTCAATAAAGGAATCTGACCGTGAAAAATACTTCTTTTGCGGGTTGGCTTGCCGCGATTCTTCTGTTCGTTTTCTGTGAAAGCTGCTCCACGACTCCGCCGCCCGGACCGACCATTTCCGAAGAGGAAATGCGGGCGGTTGCTGCCGCGGCCATAAGTGACGTCCAGAAAAGCGAAAAGTTCATTTCCTACCTGAATAAGTACCGGGAGGAGAATGGCGCGAACGCCGTCCCCGTGGTGAAACTTGCAAAGACCCGCAACGACACCGACGTGACCGGTCTGGACATATCTCCGATCACCGACACGCTGTTCCGGGCACTCTCCTCTTCCGAAATGGTCGAAGTGACGTTGGCGGAAGGCGAACTGCGCGTAAAGGCTATCCCGGATTCCCGCGACAACAAATATGATCCGAATTTCGACCCGGACTCGGTCGCCCGGCCCGGCACGATCCGTGCGGCCGACCTCATTCTCCGTCCGAAAGTCACTTCCAGCATGGTCCGCGAAGGCCGCAAACAGGTCGTCATACGGTCATTCGTACTGGAAATGGCGGACATCCGCACTGGACTTCTGGTCTGGTCTTTTTCCAAGCGCTTCGGCCTGACGAAAGAGCAGCAGGTTGTCGGACTGTGACCGGTTTGCCCGAAAAAACTACATAGGTATTCATTCATCCGAGCCATAACCATAAAGGAATTCTGTTTATGATGATCCGTTTTCAGACAATTGCATTCTCCGCAGCCTTGCTTGTGCTGCTGACGTCCTGCGGCCCCAAAACGCGCACCTTCGATCCTGAGAATCCGCCCGAGGAAGTCCTGGAGGCGCGCAGCGTCAACACCATTTCCAGCGAAGAAATGCGCCAGTTCACCGATGCGGCTGTCCATGATATCCTCTACAGCGAAAGATTCAAGTCTTTCCTGGAGCGGTTCCGGGCGGAAAATGGCGCGGACGCCGTTCCCATTCTGAAACTCACCCGGACCACAAACGAAACCGGCGATTCCTCGCTGAACACCTCGCAGATTACCGACAAACTTGTCGAATCCCTTCTCAATTCCCACATGGTCAAAGTCACGATGGCGGAAGGGGCCGACATCATTTCGGCGATCGGAGATTCCCGCGACAACAGGTACGATCCGAATTTCAAGGAAGATACCGTGGCAAAGGAAGGCACGCTTCTGGCCGCCGATCTGATCCTCATCCCGAAAGTCGTTTCCAGCAGCATGGTCAGTGACGGCAATACGATCGTCACCCGGGAGTTCAACCTGAAGATATCCAGCGTCAAGGAAGGTCTTCTCGAGTGGACGTATGTGAAACGTCTGGGATTCATTCAGGATTGATTTCCCCGGCTTGATTCCGGGCAGGAAGATGCCGTTCATAATGGCACGTTTTATGACTGCTCTTTTTCTCGCCGCCGCGGCCATGCTGCTGACGTCCTGCGGGAGCACGCAGGTATTCGAGCCCGGTCCGGACGAGCTTCCTCCCGACATTGTGTTTTATACCCGCAACCCGAACACGGTTTCCAGCGAGGAAATGCGCCAGTTCGCGGACGCGGCTGTTCAGGATATTCTGAACAGCAAAAGGTTCGAGTTCTTTCTGGAGAAGTGCCAGGAGGCGCACGGCCCGGATGCGCTTCCCGTGCTGAAACTGGCCAGGACGATCAACGGGACCGACGATTCCGCTCTGAATACCTCGGAGATCACGGATACGCTGAAGGAAGCGCTCTTCAATTCCGGCAAGGTCAATGTCACGCTGGTGGAGGGCGCCGAGATCATACGGGCCATCCCGGACAGCGACGATGTCAAATACGATGACAATTTCGACCCGGAGACCGTGAAAAAACTGGCATTTCAGGCCGCTTCGCTGATCCTCGTCCCGAAGGTCGTCTCCAACTCCGTCGGGGAAGGAAAGAGTCTGATCGTTACGCGGACGTTCACTCTGTAGATTGCCGAGGTGGAGACCGGTCTGCTCCAATGGATCTTTGTGAAACGGCTGGCCTTCGTGAAGAAAAAAGGGTTCTTTTCCTGTCAGTTTTCCTGATGTCCCGGAAATAGCCTGCCATATTCGTTTCCCCCGGACCGCGCGGACGATTCCGCTGACGCGGTCTTGCAAAAGGAGAAACATCATGATGCGCTTTGCTTTCGGCCTCCTGCCCGTTCCCCGGGGCAGGGGGCTTTCTTTTTCCCCGGGGATCTTCTCCCGGCCGTCTTCCGGTCGAAAAAAGAAGGATGGTCCGCTTGATTTTTTGCCCGGACCGGTGTATAGTAAATGCTATTGTTTCGGGGTGCTCGTCCATCGCGATCCCAACGCGGGACGGGCTGAGATCATACCCGCAGACCTGATCCGGATAATGCCGGCGTAGGAAATCACGACAGCGAACTCCTTTCCGACGGAAAGTCACCCGCGGTTTTCTGCGAAACAACCAAACGAAAGGACAGAA
>JAGACN010000052.1 GCA_017614095.1 Clostridia bacterium
AATGCGGCGCACCGCGTCCGAATGGCCCTGACTGACGCCCGGTCCCCAGAAGGTGTCCGTCTGTCCGTCGGGCAGAAAGGCGTCGCCATAGAGACGCATCAGCGAAAAGACGCCCGGATCCCAGCCGCCGGAAATGAGGGCAACGGTCCCGGCTTTCTTCGCGAAACTGTCCACGTTCGCGAAATGCTCCGGAATGAACGCATGCGTGTCGAAACTGTCCACGACGGAGAAGGTCCCCGCCAGCTTTCCGGTCAGGACCGGCAGGTCGGTCGCGCTCCCCCCGCACACGATCATCACGTCGATCCGGTCGCGAAAAGACTCCGCCTCCGATGCCGGATAGACAGGTGCGTCCGTCAGCGAATGGACCGTTTTCGGATCGCGGCGCGTAAAGATGCCGGCCAGTTCCATGTCCGGCTGCTGCCGCAAAGCGCACTCCACCCCTTTTCCGAGATTGCCGTATCCGTATATACCGATCCGAATCACCATCAAAACGCCTCCTCAAAAGAACTGGCAGTTCATTCATTTCTGACTTCGACTATACCCCAATCGGGCAGAAAAAGCAAGGGTGAAGGCAAAAAAGGAATCTTTCTGAAGGAAAAAAATGGAAAAAGGCCGTTTTTCGGCCTTACAAGGAGCTTGTTGAGGCGCCCCGCGAAACCTTTTGGTGCGCACAGACGCTCTGCCGCAGCCGAATGGAAACGCCCGCATGGATGCGGCCCGCTCACGGGCATCTTGAAGCCGTCCGGAAAGCTGCGCCCCTCCGCCCAAAAGAGGCAGAGGGGCGCATTCGCTTAGGGTTCCAGGGACGCCGTCAACCGACGGTTCGGCAGCGTCACTCCGCTTTGGGAGCCTTGCCAGCCGGTTTGGCGGATTTCTCCGCTTCCGGAGCCGGCGCGTCCGCAGCGGGAGCCACCGGCGCGGCGCTTCCGTTCACGGCAAGTTTGCCGCCGAGGATCCCGTAAAGCAGACTCTTGAGATCGATGCCCATGCCCTCGGTGATGCCCGTGGTGACCTGGTTGGTGCTCTTGACGATATCGCCGATCAGTTTGGCGCTGTTGCCTTCGCCGTACATGGTGATCTTATCGACTTTCGCGAGCGGCTCCGCGACGTTCTTCGCGATCTCCGGCAGGGCCTCCATGATCATTTCAATGACCGCGGCTTCGCCGTATTTCTTCATCGCTTCCGCTTTCTTGTCGATGCCTTCCGCTTCGGCAAGCGCTTTGGCCTGAATGGCTTCCGCTTCCGCCTGGCCGACCGCGCGGATGCCTTCCGCCCGTTTCATGTTCTCGACCAGTTCGGCTTCGGCGGCGACCTTCTTGGCTTCCGCCTCCTTCTCGACTTCGATCAGGCGGGCTTCCGCGTCCAGCTGGCGCTGGATCTTCTCGGCTTCCGCCTTCTGCTGCGCGGCGTATTTATCCGCTTCGGCTTTCTTTTCGGCCTGGTATTTGTCGGCGTCCGCTTTCTTGCGGATCTCGGCGTCCAGTCTTCTTTGCTGGACTTCCGCTTCCTTTTCGGCGCGGAGGATCTCTTTTTCCTGTGCGGCGATCGCGACGTCCGCTTCCGCCTGTCTGCGGGTCCGCTCCTGGATCTGCTCCTGGATGCGTCCGGCCGCTTCGGCGTCCGCTTTGGCCTTGTCCGCCTGCACTTTCAGGGCGGCTTTCTTCAACGCGAGCTGGGTCTCCGCTTCGGCGGTCAGCCGGTCCGCTTCCGCTTTCTTCTCGGCGGTCTCTCGGGCGGCGTTCGCCTGGGCAACTTCGATGTCGCGGATGGCTTCGGCGCGCGCGGTCTCCGCGTCGCGTTTGACTTCCATCTCGCGCTGTACGCCGATGGCTTCCACGACCCCGTGGCGGGATCCGCAGTTGTCCACCGCGTCCTGGATGTCCTGAATGTTGAAAGTGACCACTTCGAGGCCCATCTTGGCGAGGTCGGGCCGCGCGTTCTCGATGACGCTCTCCGCGAACTCCTTCCGTTTGGTCAGCACGTCGATGACGTTCATGGTCGCGACGATCTCGCGGAGGTTGCCCTGCAGGATGTCGTTCACCTTTTCGCTGATCTTGGTCTCGTCATAGCCGAGGAAGTTCGAGATGGCCGCCTGCTGACGCATCTTGATGTATGCGTCGCGGTTCTTGCATCCGCTGTCCGTCACTTCCTTCTCGGTAATGGTGGAAGCGGAGGAATAGACCTGAATGGTGACCACGGCGTCCAGCCAGAGCGGAACGCCTTCCGCGGTCTTCACGCCGGTCGGGGGCGTCTTGACGTCCACTTTCATGATCCGCATCAGGATCCGGTCCACGCGCTGCAGCACCGGGATGACGATGGTTCCTTTTCCGCTGATGACTTTCGGCTCTCTGTGTCCGAGTCCGGTAACGACCATCGCTTCGGTGGGCGGCGCTTTCTTGTAAAGCATGCTGAGGATGAGTACGAGTGCGAGCACTGCTGCCGCAATGATCACAATGAAGATGACGGGGGGCATGGCTGATCTCCTTTCCCAAGGCGTTGGTGCGGGGCTGCCGGCCGCGTTCTGCCAAGCCGGCGGCGCCCTTTGTCGGTACGGTATGGTTTTCGTTTGCTTTGGTCGCGGGTCTGCGGCCCGTCCGGACCGCTTCCCTGTTTTCGTTGGACAGTATACCACAGTTTGCAGAGATTGTCAATAGTGTGTTTTAAACAATCATTTGATTATTTTTTTAGATCTTTTGAACAATTTTGTCCAAAGCCTGAAAAAAAGGGCGGACGGACCTCTTGACAGCCTGCCGGGCGGACCATATAATAGAAAATAAGGAAACGATTTCTCCGGAGGCTTCTCATGTCGTTTACGAACAGCCCGCTCGTCACCTATACCAGACTGTCGCCCAACCATTCCGGACTTCGTACGCACACCATCGACCGCATCACCATCCATTGCGTCGTCGGCCAGCTGACGGTCGAGGAGCTGGGCGAGATCTTCGTCCCCGTCGCGCGGCAGGCGTCCTCCAACTACGGCGTGGGCAGGGACGGCCGGATCGCTTTGTACGTAGAAGAAAAGAACCGGTCCTGGTGCAGTTCGTCTTCCGAAAACGAC
>JAGACN010000053.1 GCA_017614095.1 Clostridia bacterium
ATGGGCAACGCCGCCAGAGAGTACGCGAAAGGGAATTTCAAGATCCGCGTGGACGCGGAGGGACCGGACGAGATCGCCGAACTGGGGAAGGCCTTCAATCATATGGCCGGCAGCCTCGCGGCGCACGAAGAGAACCGGAACACCTTCCTGTCGAACGTGTCGCACGATCTGCGCACCCCGATGACCACCATTTCCGGGTTCGTGGACGGCATGCTGGACGGCACCATTCCGGACGATCAGCGCGACCATTACCTGCAGATCATCTCCGGCGAGGTCCGGCGGCTGTCCAGACTGGTCAATTCGCTTTTGGAAGTCAGCCGGCTGGAAGCCGGAAAGAGCCTGAAGGTCAGCGACTTCAACCTGACCGAGCGGGCAAGGCAGGTCGTCATCGCCCTCGCGGACAAGATCGACGCCAAAGGGATCGACGTGGACTTCGACGGAGACGCGGAAGACGTGTTCGTTTCCGCCGACCCGGACGCCATCCATCAGGTCCTGTACAACCTGGTCGACAACGCGGTCAAATTCACGGACAGCGGCGGCGTCATCGGCATCCGGATCACCGAGACGAAGGCGAAGGACGCAGGCGGGATCAGCAAGGATAAAGACAAGAAAGCGCTGGTGCGCATCCGGAACACCGGCAAGGGCATCCCCGAAGAGGAGATGAAGCATATCTTCGAACGGTTCTACAAGTCCGACCGCTCGCGCGGGCTGGACAAGACCGGGACGGGGCTCGGGCTGTACATCGTGAAAACGGTGCTGGACCAGCACGGCGAGACCATCCACGTCGAATCGGTCCCGGACGTCTATACGGAATTCCGGTTCACGCTCTCGCTGGCGGGAACGTCCGGCCGGAAGATGAAAGTCTTCCGCTTCGCGGACGACGGACCGGACGAGCCGCAAACCGGAGAACCGGAACCTCAAAATGAAGCGGAACAAACTGCCGGAGAACCGGCGAACAGCGATAAGGACAACGAGAAAGAAGGATATTTGACATGACTGACTGGAACGAAGACAACAACCTGAATCCCGAACAGCCGTCCGGCGTTCCGGAAGAGAACCCGCAGCCTGAACAGCCGTCCGGCGCTCCGGAAGAGCATCCGCAGCCCGAACAGCCCTCCCGGGGCCAAGCGGAAGAGCCGGATCGCGGCGACGCGCCCGTTCAGCAGCCTTCCCAGCCCGGGAACAACGATATCTGGGCCTACAGCTGGGACGGACGGGAACAGCAGAAGAAAAGCCGGAAGGGCTCCAAGGTGTTTTTCATCATCGCCGCGATCTGTCTGGTGCTCTGCGTAGCTATCTGCATTCCGACGGTCCTGTACAGTTTCAACGCGTCCCGCCGCCAGCCTGCGGGAACCGAATCGGGACAGGAGCAGACGTCGAAACCGGCCGATCAGACCTCTTCCGACGCCAGCGTTTCCCGGCCGGCCGACCAGACGTCGTCCGACGCCGGCGAGACGGAATCCTCCGTCGAAGTGCACGAGACCATCCAAAAATCCGACACCGTCTACCGCGAAGAATCCGAGCTGACCAAACTCTGGGATCTGTGCTCGCCTTCCTGCGCGACCATTTACGTGGAGACCAGCGGCCGCTACGCCGCCGCATACATCGGCAGCGGCTTCGTTCTGACCCCGGACGGATACATCGCGACCAACCAGCATCTCGTGGAGGGCGGCACCAAGTTCACCGTGACCTTCTATGACGGCACAAAATATGAGGCGAAACTGATCGGCGAAGACGAGATGCGCGATCTTGCCGTTCTGAAGATCGACGCGCAGGACCTGAAGGTCTTGGAGATCGGGGACTCCTCCGCTCTGCGTTCCGGACAGACGGTCATTGCCATCGGAACGCCCTACGATATCAGCCTTGCGGGCACCATGACCTGCGGTATCGTCAGCGGCGTCAACCGCGAAGTGGCCATGACGGACGATTACGGACGCGCGCAGAAAACGATGACCCTCATCCAGACGGACGCCACCATCAATCCCGGCAACAGCGGCGGCCCGCTGATCAACCTGGCCGGTCAGGTGGTCGGGATCAACTTCATGAAGCTGCAGAACGAGTACGAGGGCCTGGGATTCGCCATTCCGATCAACAACGCCATCCAGATCTTTAACCAGCTGATCCAGTACGGGAAGGTCGTACAGGATCCGAGTGAAGATTTTGTCTTTGCCCGCGCCCGCATCGGTGTGACCGTTTCGAACGTGGATGCCGGTCTGGAATCCATCAGCGTCAAGCCGACCGCGAACTATCCGGCCGAAGGCGCTTTCGTCGTCAGCGTGGAGCCCGCCTCCTCCGTTTATGCGGAAGGACTTCGTCAATACGATATCATCGTGGAATTCAACGGCCAGAAGATCACCGGCGTTTCCGATCTGACCGAAGCCGTCGGCTCGCGGAAGGCGGGCGAGACAGTGACCATGCGCTTCTATTCCTTCAATACCCGGTTTACGGACGGGGAATACAAGACCATCACCTTCCAGCTGGGAAAAGCCAACTGAAAAAAGCGGAACCATCTTGCGGAAAACGCGCTCCATGCGTTTTCCGCATTTTTCGCGAAGCACTTTGGATTGACAGGGACCGTTTTTTTGTGGTAAAATCCAAAGTGAGAAATAATGCATTCGAGGAGCGGACTATGCGGAAGAAAAGAATCAGATTCGGATTGATCGGATGCGGCGTCATAGCGGATTTCCACGCGAACGCCATCCTGTCACTGGAAGAGGATGCGGAACTGGTCGGCGTGGCGGACGTCCGCTTTGAATCGGCGCAGGCCTTCGCAAAGAAGCACGGCGTCAAGGCGTTCGCTTCCGTGGACGAGCTGCTGGACTGCCCGTTGATCGATGTGGTCAACATCTGCACGCCGAGCGGGTTCCATGCCGAGGCGGCCGTGGCCGCGGCGGAACGGAAAAAGCATATCATCGTCGAGAAGCCGATGGCCATCACGCTCCCGCAGCTGGATGCCATCACGCAAGCGGTGGAAAAGAACGGCGTGATCCTGTCCTCCATTTCCCAGAACCGCTTCATGCACGGCGTGGCCATGGCCAAGCAGGCGATGGAGGACGGCCTGCTCGGCAAACTGGTCAGCGCGGACATCTATATGAAATACAATCGGACGCCCGAGTATTACGCGAGCGGCGCGTGGCGGGGAACAAAAAGCATCGACGGCGGCGGAGCGCTCATGAACCAGGGCATTCACGGCGTGGATCTGCTGCTCTATCTCGCCGGCCCGGTCAAGCGGGTCAGTGCTTTTTCCAAAACGCTCATCCATTCCATCGAAACGGAAGACACACTGTCGGCCGTACTGGAATTCGAAAACGGCGCATTGGGCGTCGTGCAGGCGTCCACGTCCGTTTACCCGGGCTATCCGCGACGGCTGGAACTGACCGGGGCGGACGGCACCATCGTCCTGAACGAA
>JAGACN010000054.1 GCA_017614095.1 Clostridia bacterium
AGGAGATCACGGCCGCGGAACTGAAAGAGGCCGACTACAACAGCTACTACGTTGTGATCAACGAACGGACCTTTTTGGTCATGATCGATTCGGATTCCACCTACAACGATTTCGGCTCCTATTACGGCGTGAACATCAGCGAGAAAAAGAGCTGATTCTTATCCCCGCACAAACGCATAAGGAATCGCGAGACCCGGCTCCGGCCGGGTCTTTTCCATGCACGGAAAAGAGTCAGACGGACCGGACGATCTTCCGGCATTGACGGACCGGACGATCTTCCGGCATCCACTTGACAGCCGGAAGGTTTTCCTGTATAATGAAACAAATATATATCATAGGGGCAGAATCGGCATCCGGAGAACCGGAAGCCGCCCCGCATACATGGGGAGGGATCGACAATGGCTAGGAATCCGGTCGTGCGCAAGCATTTCTTTTCCGCCGCGCGCGAATCCCGCTGGCTGAACCGGCTCGGAGAGCGGGGCTACCGCCTGTGGGCGCTGAACGGCGGCAAGTACTCGTTCAGCGTGGAGGAAGGGGAGACCTTCCGTTACACGGTGGAATGGCAGGACCGCGCAACCGAAAGCGAAGAATCCCGTCAATATATACTGGAGAAGGCGGAAAAGGACCAGCCGGTGTGCGCCCAGCGCTCGCTGTGGCTGTATTTCGTCTCCGAAAAGGCTTGCGGGTATTCGAAGAACGCGCTCAAAAAGAACCGCGCCCGCTACCGCAACCCGTTCCTGTTCTTCCTCATCCTCACGCTGATCTGCGTCGGGCTGGCGGTCTACCACATCCAGTCCGTCCCGTTCCTGGAGGAGCAGGAACTGACCATCACCGTCCCGTCCTTCAAGGGGAACGAGAATCCCGTTCTGGACCTGCTGCTCAGGCTGGTCTACGGCCTGTGGACGGTCGCCTACAGCTACTTCATGCTGTTCGGCAGATTCCTCGGGAACACGCTGGCGACCGCCGTCGTTTCCGTCCTGACGCCGCTCGCGCTGGTCTTCTTCATCCTCAGCCTGGTCTGGGGGATCGAATGGATCCGCTGGCTGCGCATCAAGCCTTCACCGGACCCGGAACCGGAAAGCGGGGAAGACGAAGAAATCTTTTCACCGTATCCGGAAGACGGTGACGAAACGGAGCCGGATCCCGACGCGGAAACAGAAGCGCCAAACGAGGGACCGGACTTCCCGGAGGAAGCGGATCTTTCCGCGGATGAAGAGGACATCGCGCTCGAAGAAGACGAAGGGCCGGCCGGAGAGACCGGTCCCGAACCGGAAAGACCGGACGGAGAGGAGAATGTGCTATGACCAGTCAGAAATACGAAGTCAGCCTGGTTTCCATCGCGGAGGAGTTCCGTCTGCACCCGGAATACGTACCCGCAGATATCGAAAAGCGGACCGTATCCCGTTCGGACATCTCCCGTCCGGGGCTGCCGCTGACCGGCTTTTACAAGGATTTCGAGAACGCGCGCATCCAGATCATCGGAAACATGGAGAACAGTTACCTGCGCTCGCTGACTCCGGAGCAGCGGAAAGAGACGATGGACCTCTTCTTCTCCCATCGCGTGCCGATGGTCATCATCACGGCCGGGCAGGCGGTCTTCCCGGAAGTGCTCGAGGCTGCGAAAGCGTATGAGACGCCGCTGTATACCACCGATCAGTACACGTCCAGTCTGCTCGGGGCGCTGACCTCGTCACTGAACGTTTCCCTGGCCGAACGGATCACCACGCACGGCGTGCTGGTGGAAGTCTACGGCGAAGGCATCCTCATCCTGGGCGAAAGCGGCATCGGCAAGAGCGAGACCGCGATCGAACTCGTGAAGCGCGGCCACCGTCTGATCGCGGACGACGCCGTTCTGCTGCGCCGGGTCTCCGACCGCTCGCTGGTCGGGTCCGCGCCGGAGGCCATCCGGCATTACGTGGAGCTGCGCGGCATCGGCATCATCGACGTCCGCCGCATCTTCGGCATGGGCGCCGTCAAGGAGACCGAGAAAGTGGACTTGTGCATCCATTTCGAGCCCTGGGATTCGGAAAAACAGTACGAACGCCTGGGACTGGAAACGCAGTACACCGAACTGCTCGGACTGCAGATCCCGTCCATCACCATCCCCGTCCGGCCGGGGCGGAACCTCGCCGTCATCATCGAGATCGCGGCGATGAACAACCGGCAGAAGAAAATGGGCTACAACACGGCCGAGGAACTGACCCGCCGGCTGGAAGAGAACTACGCGCAGAACAAAAACCACAAAAATCCGGATTGATCCGGGAACCGGAAGGAGAAAAAGGGTATGTATTCACTCGGCATTGATCTCGGCGGCATGTCCATCAAGGCGGGTATCTGCGACGAGGAGGGAACCATTCTGCATCAGGACAGCTGTCCGACCGTGCTGACGGAAGGCGGCGACCGCATCGTGGAGGACATGGCGGCCCTCTGTCTGAAAGTCATCAAGGACGCGGGCATGACGCTGGCCGATATCGCCTATGCCGGCATCGCTTCGCCCGGCATCAACGACTGCGACCGCGGCGTCATCGTCTATTCCTGCAACATCCCGACCTTCCAGTATCCGATCGCGCAGAAGCTGTCCGCGCTGACCGGGATCGAAAAGATCTACATCGACAACGACGCGAACGCCGCCGCGAAAGGCGAAGCCGTCTTCGGCGCCGCGAAAGGATACAAGGATTCCGTCTTCATCACGCTCGGCACCGGCGTCGGCGGGGGCGTCATCATCGACGGCAAGGTCCTGACCGGCTGCAACTTCGCGGGCGCGGAAATGGGCCATATGGTCATCGTGCACGACGGGCTGCCCTGCAGCTGCGGCCGCAAAGGATGCCTGGAATGCTACGCGTCGGCGACGGCGCTGATCCGCCAGACCAAGCAGAAGATGCAGGCGCATCCGGAATCCCTTTTGTGGGAACTGGTCGGCGGAGACATCGAAAAGGTGTCCGGGCGGACCTCCTTCGAAGGCATGCGGAAGGGCGACAAAGCCGCGAAGGAAGTCGTCGACGAATACGCGGGCTATCTGGCCTGCGGCATCACGAATTTCATCAACATTTTCCAGCCGGACGTGCTCAGCATCGGCGGCGGCGTGAGCAACGCGAAGGACGACCTGCTGGAGCCGGTGCGTGCCATCGTGGAAAAGGAGCAGTATTCCCGCGACTGCGACAGGAAAACGGTCATCAAGATCGCCGAACTGGGCAACCGCGCGGGCATCGTCGGCGCGGCCGCGCTCGGACGGTAAAACAGAGTCAAGCATAGCAAAGCAATATTCCAACGAACCTCTGTCCGGTTTTGGGACCGGGCAATCATCTCAGGAGTGAACCATGGCAATATCTGATCAACCCATCATGCAGTACCGGACGGTCTGCGTGACCAATATTATCATCTTTCCCGGCATCGTCACCAGTTTCGAACTGTCCGAGAAGGAGCAGATCACCGCGGCCAAGGAGGCGCAGGCGGAAGACGCCGAGCTGTGCCTGGCCGTGCGCGTCAACCCGGAGGGGGACGAGAACAAGCCCGTCGAGTATCTCGACGTCTGCATCGTCGCGAAGGTGGTCAATCTGCTCCGGCTGACGAACGGCCACTACCAGGTGATGGTGCAGGGCCTCCGCCGCGTCCGGCGGATGGAGACCGAGCTCCGGGACGATCTGTATCTGACCGTCGCGAAGGAGATCCCGGAATCCGAACGGCATCCCATCCAGGAGCGGCGCGTCGCGCGCATCCTGTGGACGGTGTTCGAGGACTATCTGAAATACATCCCGAACCCCTCGTCCGAGATCCTGGAGGAGCTGAAGAAACTGGACGATCCCGGTCTGCTGGCGGATTTCCTCGCGAGCAACTTCCTGACCGGCTACGAGGACCGCGCGTCCGTTCTGATGGAAACGAACGGCTGCAAGCGGGCGGAGCTCCTGTCGGAGATCCTGGGACGCGAGATCGCGGTGATGGAACTGGACCATTCCATCCAGAACAAGGTGAAATACCGCCTGGCGAAACAGCAGCGGGAGATCTATCTGCGCGAGCAGATGAACACCATCCGGTCCGAACTGGGCATGGATGAGAACGAGGAGCCCTTCGACGACGACGATTATTCCGGCCGCATCCGCGACGCGAAGCTGCCGCAGTTCGTCGAGGACAAACTGCTGGACGAGAACGCCAAACTGCAGAAGATCCCCTACGGCATGGCGGAAGGCAGCGTCATCCAGAACTATCTGGACACCTGTCTGGAACTGCCCTGGAACCGGTATACGAAGGACTGTCTGGACCTCGACGTGGCGCAGCAGGTGCTGGACGAGGACCACGACGGGATCAGGAAAGTGAAGGAACGGATTTTGGAATTCCTGTCCGTCCGCAAACTGAATCCGAAGACGCACGGACAGATCCTCTGCCTGGTGGGCCCTCCCGGCGTGGGCAAGACCTCCGTCGCGAAGTCCATCGCGCGCGCCACCAACCGCAAGTTCGCCCGCATCGCGCTGGGCGGCATCCGGGACGAGGCGGAGATCCGCGGGCACCGGAAGACCTACGTCGGCGCCATGCCCGGCCGCATCATCAATGCGTTGAAGATCGCCGGCAGCGCCAATCCGGTCATCCTGCTGGACGAGCTGGACAAGCTTGCGTCGGATATCCACGGCGACCCGTCCTCGGCGCTGCTGGAAGTGCTGGATTCCGAACAGAACTGCACCTTCCGCGACCATTACGTCGAGATGCCGTTCGACCTGTCCCAGGTGTTCTTCATCGCCACCGCCAATACGACGGATCCCATTCCGCCGGCGCTGCTGGACCGGCTGGAGATCATCGAGATGGGCAGCTATACGGACAGCGAAAAGCTCGCCATCGCGAAGAACCATCTGATCGCCAAGCAGTGTGAGAACAACGGACTCAAGAAGAATCAGATCTCCTTCACGGACGAGGCCGTGCGGCTGATCATCACCGGCTACACGATGGAGAGCGGCGTGCGCAACCTGGAGCGCGAGATCGGAGCGGTCTGCCGCAAGGTGGCCAAACAGATCGTGACCGGGGAAGTCCGGAGCGTTCGCGTCACAAAGACCAATCTGCACACTTTCCTGGGCCCCGTCCGGAAAACGCCCGACAAGATGCCCGACAGCGACGCCGTCGGCGTGGTGAACGGACTGGCCTGGACGGCGCTGGGCGGCGAACTGCTGAAGGTGGAGGCGACCGCCATGAACGGGACCGGCAAACTGGAACTGACCGGCAGCCTCGGCGACGTCATGAAGGAAAGCGCGAAGACCGCCGTCAGCTATATCCGCAAGCATTCGGACGAACTGGGCGTGGATCCGGATTTCTATACGAAACAGGACATGCACATCCACGTGCCGGAAGGCGCCGTGCCGAAGGACGGACCGTCCGCGGGCGTGACGCTGTGCACGGCGCTGGTCAGCGAACTGACCCACAAGCCCGTCCGCCGCAACATCGCGATGACCGGCGAACTGACGTTGACCGGCCGCGTGCTGCCCATCGGCGGATTGCGCGAAAAGACCATGGCGGCCTACAAGTACGGCTGCGACACCGTCCTCATCCCGTTCGACAACCGCGGAGACGTGGAGGAACTGGACGGGGAAGTCCGGGAGCATCTCAAACTCATTCCGGTCAAGAACGTGTCCGAAGTGATGCGGCTGGCCATCCGTTCGTAAGAGACCATGGAAGCGAAAATGACCTACGGAGGCGTCAACCTCCACAACGCGGACCTGATCCTGACCGCGGGACTGCCGTCCCAGCTGATCAAGACCGGGCTGCCGCAGGTCGCCTTTGCCGGACGGAGCAACGTCGGCAAGAGCTCGCTCGTCAACTCGCTGCTCGGGCGGAAGAAACTCGCCCGCGTGTCCGGGGAGCCGGGCAAGACGGTGACCGTCAACTGCTACCGCGTGGACGGCAAACTGGTGCTCACGGACCTGCCCGGCTACGGATTCGCCCGCCGCGCGAAGGAGGACATCGCGAAATGGTCCTCCCTGACCGAGACCTATTTCAAGGACAACCGGGCTTTGAAACTGGTGCTCCAGCTGGTCGACTGCAAGGTCGGCGTGACGGAGGACGACCGGATGATGTTACGGTATCTGTCCTATTACGAGGTGCCCTATCTCGTCGTCGCCACCAAGGCGGACAAACTGAACAGCACCGGACTGGCGGAAGCGTCCGCCCGTCTGCTGGCCGAGCCGGCGTTCCGGCCGGGCACGGAAGTCGTGCTGTATTCCTCGCTCAAGGGGAGCGGCCGGGACGCGCTGTGGGAACGGATCCTGACGGCGGTGAATACTTGATTGAGAGGGAAAAACTTGACGATTGAAGAGATTCGGGCGGAAGTCCGGACGCCCGCTTACGATTTCCTGCGGACGTCGCCGAAACTCGGGAACCGGATCGGAATGCTCTGCCTCGGCGGATCCCACGCATACGGCACGAACGTCGAGGGGTCGGATATCGACCTGCGGGGATTCGCGGTCCGGAGCGCGCAGGAGATCCTGACCGGCCAGGATTGGGAACAGGTGTCGGACACCGGTACGGATACGACAATCTATTCATTTGATAAGCTGGTCCGGCTGCTTGCCGCGTGCAATCCGAACACGATCGAGATGCTGGGCAACCGGCCGGAGCACTATCTGGTGCTGTCGCCGGTCGGACAGCTGCTTCTCGAGAACCGGTCCCTGTTCCTGTCCAAGCGGGCCGCCGCTTCTTTCGGCGGATACGCGAACGCGCAGCTGAACCGGTTGTACAACAAGACCGGGCGCGTGCTGGAAGAGACGCTTGCCAACGAGACGCGCTCCATCGACAATGCCTTTGCGGCTCTTCGCAGGGACGAATCGATCGGGAACTGCATTTCGGCCTACCAGTCCGGCGGAAAGCCGTTCATTTCCATTCGGAAGGATCTGCCGCTGGACGGGTTTATCAAAGTGGCGCAAACGGTGGCCAACGTCCACGATGACTACCGCCGGAGCGCACGCAACGACCGGGCGGTCGAACACGGGAAGCTGCCCAAGCACATGATGCATCTGGTCCGTTTGTACCTGATGGCTTTCGATATCCTCGAGAACGGGGAGATCCGTACCTATCGGGAGAAGGATCACGAACTTCTGATGGACATCCGGAACGGCAAATATCTGATCGACGGCATTGAGCCGACGGCGGCATTCATGGAGATGGTTTCTTCGTTTGAAGAGCGGCTCAAAGAACTGTCGAAACGGACTGCTCTGCCGGACAAACCGGATGAGCAGAAGATCCTCAGTCTGCTGGCAGAGGTCAACGGAGCGGCCGTAACGCACTGCGGGAACGGATCCTGACGGCGGTTGGAAAGTCCAGATAACCTTAAATCTATTTTTGCTTATTATTCACTTTTTCAGAGTCCGGCGCAACGCCGGGAACGTTTTTCCCGTCTTGTATGGTGAAAGGGAAGAAAGGAGGGCGATCCTTATGAGAAGAATGAGTGCAATTCTTTTGGCTTTGATGATCGTTGCTGCGCTGCTGTGCGGGTGCGCGTCAAACCAAACGGAAAACAGCGGAAACCATACGACCACCGATCCTTACGAGAACTTCAGCGACTGGTCCGGGGAGCGGGAGCTGGAGATCAAGAGGGCCTATTGGCTGAAATCTGATACGGATCTGAACGGTTTCGATACCGCGGAAGTTCCCATGTATTACTTTGGCGAGTACGGCGGCTACGCGGCCGTCATGCCCGACGGACCCGCGGGTGACATCTCTCTTACAAAAACCATAGGCGGGCACGAATTCAAGTACGGGAATGCCAACGTCATTCTTTTGTTCAAGGAAGGAACTTTTGAAGATATGGAGGACGCGGCCAAAGAGGGGAAGATCACGCAGGACGACGTCGACCGGATCTACGAAAAATACATGTCAACGAAATGGTCCGGCGGTCCGATTGAGGGAGACGCGTCCGCCGCAGAAGAGGAAACGTCCGAATCCTCCGTTG
>JAGACN010000055.1 GCA_017614095.1 Clostridia bacterium
CATCAGACGGACGGCGTCCGGATGGTTCGGATACAGGTCCGACCAGACGGTCTTGACCGCTTCACGGATGGCCTTCGGGTTCTCGGCTTCCATCTGAAGCAGTCCGAAGGTGTACCGGTGGAACAGGCGCTTGGTCTGAAAGGCCGCGGGCAGATTCTGCTCCAGGACGGATACGGGAAAGACGTCCCGCTCGTTCATTTCCTGGGCAAACGAATAGCCCAGGCAGACGCGTACGAAATAGGAAGGCATAGGTCGCTCCTTATCTTCTTTCTGTCTTCATTGTACCGACGGACTGCCCTTTTGTCAAGCGGACCGGGGACTTCGCCGCTCTTTTTTCGTCCCCATATGCTGAAAAACGTTCCTGCGTCCCCTCAAAAACGCAAGAAAACGGAAGAAAAGCGAAGAAAATGCAAGAAAAATAAAAAAAGTTTATTCTTTTTTCAAAAAAACACTTGACATCCCTTTTCGCCGTGCTATACTGTATGAGCGCGCGAAAAAATGCGTGCCTTGAAATAGATGAAAAACAAATCGAAAGGATAGATGCTTATGAAATCCACCATGCTCAAGAGCGAAGGCGTTGAGCGCAACTGGTACGTCATCGACGCGGCCGGCAAGCCTCTCGGCAAAGTCGCCGTCAAAGCCGCTACCATCCTCAACGGCAAACATCGCCCGGAATACACCCCGCACGTCGACTGCGGCGAGTGTGTCATCATCGTCAACGCCGCGAAGGTCGTCCTGACCGGCAAAAAACTGGACCAGAAGATCCATTATCATCATTCCGGATACATCGGCGGCCTGAAAGCCGTGAAGTACCGCACGCTGATGGACACCAAACCCGAAATGGCCGTCGAACTTGCCGTCAAAGGCATGCTCCCCAAGAACCATATCGGCGACACCAGCTTCACGCGTCTCCGTGTTTACGCGGGACCGGAACATGAACAGGCAGCTCAAAAGCCGATTCCTGTTGAAGTGAAATAAGGAGGATACGATTCATGACTTATACACCTGCTGTTCCTTACTTCTACGGCACCGGAAGAAGAAAAACCAGCGTTGCCCGCGTTCGCCTGATCCCGGGCACCGGCTCCATCACCGTCAACGGTAAAGACGCCGAAGAATACTTCGGTCTGGACACCCTGATGCTCATCATCAACCAGCCGTTCGCCGTCACCGGCACGGAAGGCAAATTCGACATCCTTTGCACCGTCAAAGGCGGCGGACTCTCCGGACAGGCCGGCGCCATCCGTCACGGCACCTCCCGCGCGCTGCTCCAGGCGGACGACAATTTCCGCGCTCCGCTCAAGAAAGCCGGACTGCTCACCCGCGACCCTCGTATGAAGGAACGCAAAAAGTACGGTCTCAAAGCAGCGAGAAGAGCTTCCCAGTTCAGCAAACGTTAACAGATCGTTTACGGACGAAGAACGCACACGGCCCCGAAAGCTTCGGCTTTCCGGGGCCTTTCGTTTTGCCTACTTTTGGATGCAAAAGCGGTCGAAGCGCTGCCGCCCGTTTGTTTTTCATTGACAAGCGCGCACTTGCGTGCTATAGTAATGAAGGAAAGAGATCTTTTTCGGAGGGCGTTATGAAGCGGAAAAAGGCTACGAACGGCCGCGTGCAGAACGGCCGGATGATCTTGCTGGTCATCGGCATCGTCACACTCGTGGATATGATCCTGAAAGCCGCTTCCGTCAAGCTGAACTTCCCGTGCAGGCTGGACTTCCCGCTCTGGCTGATCGACAAGGGCGTACAGGGCGCGCTTCCCCTCTGGACCGGCTACGCGTCCACCGTGCTGCTGGCCTGCGTCTATCTGGCGTTCTTCTTTCTGACGATGAACCGGGAGTCCGCCGGCAGAAAGCCCGTTCCGCGGCAGGTCTGGTTCCGCATCGGCTGGGTCCTCTATCTGGCGGATACCCTCTTCTACAGCATCCGTTCCGCCTCCCAGGTGGCTTCGAGCGGATTCTCCGTCACCCACGTCATCGAGATCCTGTTCCACATCATTTGCACCGTCCTGCTGTATCTGGCCGACCGCGCCTCCCTGAAACCGGACGAGGATCAGGACGACGTTCTCCTCCCGCAGGAAAAGGACCAAAAAGATCCCCCGGAATCGGATCCGGAGGATGACGAAGGGATTCAGTGGTAAACGGAAACTACGCTTTCCGGTAGGGCTTTAAGAAGGGATTGTTCCGGATCTCGTCCGACAGCATGGTCATAGCCTCGTGGCCGGGATAGACGGTATAGTCGCCCGGCAGGCGGCAAAGCATGCGCAGCGATCTCGCCATATCCTCGGCGTTCCCGCCGAAATCCAGCGTTCCGACGCTGTTTCGGAAGAGCGTGTCGCCCGTAAACAGGTGGTCTTCAAACAGGTAGCAGACGCTCCCTTTCGTATGGCCCGGCGTCGGGATCATATAGAAGGAGATGTCGTTGACCGTATATTTTCCCTCCCGCTTCAGAAGGACGTCGGCCGGCTTGAAGGGACGGGGATCGTACGGGATCAGTTTGGAGAACATGTCTCTTTCCGTCAAGGAGTGCGCGTCCGCCTCATGGATGCATACCGGGATCCGCTCCGAGCGCAGATCCTCGACGGCCAGAATATGGTCGAAATGCCCGTGCGTCAGCAGAATGAGCCTGCAGCGCGCGTTCAGCCGGTGCAGCGCGTCCTGGATCATGGTCAGGTTGTCGCCCGGATCGATCACGCACGCGTCGCGCGACTGGCGGTTCATGACGATATAGCAGTTGGTATCCATCGAGCCGACGACCGTTCGCCGGATGATATAGTCTCCCATGGAAATGCAGTCTCCTTTCGTATTGGTCAGCGATCGCGCCTCCCGTTTCCCGTTTCCGCCCTCATCCGCAGGAATCGAGGGACAGCAGGATGGTCAGCACGACCGGAAGAATGAGCGCCAGCGCGAGGATGGCCGCCAGGACGTATTTTCCGACCGGTTTCATCAATTGAGTCTTCCTTTTCTTGTTTGCTGACATTCATTATACAGATTATTCCGTTTTTTGTAAAGAACTTTCCGGAAAAAACCGTTTCCGCTTTCGAAAGAAGGGATCTCATGCCTACCGTTCACCGCTTTGCCCGTCTGTTCCTGATTGCCGCTCTGCTGACGGCGGTCCTTTTCGCCGCGGCCTGTTCCTTGAACACGCGCGTCATCAATACCGGTGAGACCTATCTGGACGGTTCCTGGTACCACGACGACGGCGATCTCCGCGTCGGCTACAATTTCTTCAATAACGGGACCGGCTTTCTGTTCATCGGAAGCACGGTCCAGACCATCCGGTACGGCATATACATGAACAACCTGTATCTGGACATCGACGGCGATCTTTCCGTCCTGCCGTTCGGACAGGACGGCGACGAACTGCTGATCGGCAACATCCGCTTCCTGCCCGTGACGGACCCCGAAAACGGCTTCTCGACCGACCAGAGCCTGGAATCCGCTGCCGAACCGCAGGGCACGGATACCGGCCGCATCATCCTGATCATCTCGGCGACCGTAGTCGTCCTGCTTGTCGCCGCCATTCTCATCCGGTTCTTCCGGACACGTTCCAAACCGGACCGGAACGCATCGAACCAAACCCCGAAAGGATCATCATCGTGAACGTCAAACGCCTCCGTTTCCTGCCGCTTCTGCTGCTCGCCGCCCTTCTGCTTCCGCTGGGGCTCGGCGGCTGCGCGCACACGCATGAATATACGGAAAAAGTCATTCTCCCGACCTGCACGTCCATCGGATACACCATCCACTCGTGCAAATGCGGCGAAGTCTACTATTCGGACTATCAGACAGAGACCCCGCACGAATACGGCGACTGGGTCGCCGTACAGGAAGCAACGGCCATCTACGGCGGCGAGGAGACCCGCTCCTGCCTGCATTGCGGCAAGATCCTGACCCGAGATACCGAGTGCACCTCCCGTCTTCCGAAGATCCGGCTCACCGAGGTCATCGGATCGGAACTGAAGACCGCAGATTACCAGAGCTCCCAGCATAAATTCGAATGCCGCGCCATCCTTTCCGAAAACGGTTCCGCGTCCGGCAAACCGGACTATGTGATCTCCTTCTGCGACGATGACCGGAACCCCTACGCCATCGACCTCGGGTGGGGACAGACCGCGGTCTACGCGCTCAAGGGATACGCCAAAGACCCGACGCGGCAGCGCGAAGAGACCGCTTCGCATTTCTGGGCGGTCATCCGCGAAGCCGAAGGCGAGACGGCTTTCTATCTGTCGGACGGCTCCTTCCCCGTCCAGCTCTATCTGGACGGCGTCTACGCCGGTCTGTACGCGCTGACCCGCATGCCCGGCTACGAGTCCGGTGCGGAAGGAACTTCCTCATCCGGCCGGATAGCCTTCCTGCAGACGGACAAGTCTTCCGGCTGCCTGTTCAAGACGGAAGCGGAACGCTATGAAGACAGCGGGACCGGTTTCCTGTTCGCGACCGATACGTATACGGACATCACTCTCACGGACAAGGACAAAGACGAAGCCTGGGCGTCCTTCACGGCGTTTCACACCTTCGTCCGCGAATCGACCGACTCGGATTTCGCGCATCATCTGGACCGCTGCGCGGACGTCGATGAACTGATCGATTTCTTCCTGTTTTCCGAAATGCTCTGCGCGGCGGATGCCGGCGAATCGGGCGTCCTGTGGTATACGGACGACGGGACGCATTGGAAAGCCGACTTCAGCGCGCTGTTCTGTTCCATGGGCATCTCGCCGACCGGCAGCAATGTGTCCATCGAAGAAAAGCTGCCGGGGACCGACGGCAAAGGACATTTCATCTACACCGGAAACCAGGTCCTCTGGACCCGTCTGTCCGAATGCTTCAAGG
>JAGACN010000056.1 GCA_017614095.1 Clostridia bacterium
ATCCACTTGTTTATTTTTTCAGCTTCGGCTTCTTTTCCGTTTCTTCGACGGGGTGCGCCTTCTCCTCGACGGAGCGGATGGCCCATTTCTGGACCTGCAGACGGGTGCGGTCGGCACCGGTCTCGATCAGCAGCATATCGCCCTTGACGCGGACGACGACACCGACGATGCCGCCGACGGTGGAGATGACGTCTCCGATCTCGATGCTGTTGCGCATCTGAGCGGCTTCCTTCTCCTGTTTTTTCTGCGGGCGGTACAGGAAGAAATAGAATACAAGGCCCAGGACGACGATCATGCCGCCCATCATGAGCAGACTCATCAGGTCAAATCCGCCCGATCCGGTCTGTGCGGTGCTGGTAGACAGAGTGAATAAGTTCATATTGATATCCTTTCAAAATTGAATTCGTTGGATGGCTGCGCACCGGCCCGTTTCCGCATTGATCGTAAACAGGGCACCGTTCATGCGGCAGGCGCCTTTGGCTTCTGCGATCGGCTTTCGGACATGTGTCCTGTAAAAAGGCAGGACGGCAGCGGTATCCCCGCCGATGATGGATTCCGTCACGCCGGTCATGCCCAGATCGGACAGAAATCCCGTTCCGCCGGGCAGGATACGCTCATCCGCGGTCTGGACATGCGTATGCGACCCCTAGACGGCGGACAGCCGTCCGTCCAGCGCAGCAGCGAAAACGGCTTTTTCGCTGGTGGCTTCGGCATGTAAATCGCAAACGGCAATATCGTATTCGCCTTTCATGGAATCCAAAAGCCGTTCGGTCGCCGTCAGCGGGTTGTCCACGGCGTAGTCCATGAAAACCTGGCCCTGCGCGTTGAGCAGCAGCACGCGGACGCCCCGGGGCCCGTACAGAACGCAGTGTCCCTTTCCGGGCGCAAGGGCCGGAAAGTTCAGCGGACGGAGTACGCAGTCGCTTTCTTCCAGCATCCCGTAAAACTTTTCGTGCCGGAGTGAATGATTGCCGCCCGTCAATGCATCGGCTCCCGCGTCCAGCAGCTGCCGTGCGGTGTCCGGCGTCGTTCCGTTTCCGGTCGCGCAGTTCTCCGCGTTGACGATGACCAGGTCTGCTTCCGTCCGGTTCCGGATCCCGCGGAGTTCGCGGACTGCGAACGCGAGTCCGTCGGCGCCGTATACGTCACCGACGGCGAGAATCTTTATATCCATCGATTATTTGGCGATATCGCTCTTCCGGGTCTCGCGGACGACGTTGATCTTGATCTGTCCGGGATACTGCAGGTCCGCTTCGACCTTCCGTGCGATATTGCTGGCAAGGACGACCATTTCGTCGTCCGAGACCTCTTCCGGCTTCACCATCACGCGGACTTCGCGTCCGGCCTGGATGGCGTAGGCTTTCTCGACGCCCGGATAGGAGGTCGCGATCTCTTCCAGCTGCTGCAGACGCTTGATGTAGTTTTCGACGTTTTCGCGGCGCGCGCCCGGACGGGCGGCGGAGATCGCGTCGGCGGCCTGAACGATCATCGCGACGTAAGTCGTCGCTTCCACGTCTCCGTGATGCGCTTCGATGGCATGGATGACTTCCCTGCCTTCTTTGTATTTCTTCGCGATGTCCACACCGATCTGAACGTGCGAGCCGTCGATCTCGTGTGTCATCGCTTTGCCGATGTCGTGCAGCAGTCCCGCGCGGCGGGCGGTGGCGACATCGACGCCCAGTTCGGACGCGATCATGCCGGCGATCAGTGAGACTTCAATGGAATGGCGAAGAACGTTCTGGCCGAAGCTGGAGCGGAATTTCAGCCGGCCGAGGATCTTGATCAGTTCGGGATTCAATCCGCGGACGCCGGTCTCGAAGGTGGCCTGTTCGCCGGCCTTCTTGATGGCCGTCTCGACTTCCTTGCGGCTCTTCTCGACGATGTCCTCGATGCGGGACGGATGGATGCGTCCGTCCGACACCAGTTTTTCCAGAGACATCCGGGCGATCTCTCTGCGGACCGGGTCGAAGGTGGAAATGGTGATGGCTTCGGGCGTATCGTCGATGATCAGATCGACGCCGGCCAGCGTTTCGATGGCGCGGATATTGCGTCCTTCGCGGCCGATGATGCGGCCCTTCATCTCGTCGTTCGGAAGAGCGACGACGGAGATGGTCTGCTCGGCGACGCTTTCCGAAGCGCAGCGCTGGATGGCGAGGGCGATATAGTCTTTCGCCTTTTCTTCCGCGGTGTCGCGGTATTCCTCCTCCAGTTCCGCAAGCTTGATGGCCATGTCGTGGCGGGCTTCCGCTTCCACGCGGGTCATCAGCTCGTTATGTGCTTCTTCCGTTGTCATGCCTGTGATCCGTTGCAGAACCTCGTTCTGCTCCGCGATGGCGTTGTCAATCAGAAGGGATTTCTCTTCATTGGCTTTGATCTTGGAGTTCAGGACTTCCTCCTTCTTCTCCAGGTTCTCCATTTTCCGATCCAGATTCTCTTCTTTCTGGGTCAGACGGTGTTCCTGACGCTGCACTTCGGCCCGGCGTTCCTTAGCCTCCTGCTCCGCGTCGCTCTTGATTTTGAAAGCCTGGTCCTTGGCTTCCACCAGAATCTCTTTCTTGGATGCTTCCGCATCTTTCTTGGCGTCATCGACCAGACGCTTGGCTTCCTGCTCCGCGGATCCGATCTTCTTCTCTGCGATGAATCTTCGTACGAAGAATCCGATCAGGAAAAAGACGACGGCGGCGGAAAGACCGGAAATGAGACCGACAATAACGGGGTTCATAGGTTTTCCTCCTTGTATCTATATGAAACCGCTGTCCCTCCGCTCCGCCGGCAGAAATGCAGTCGCCGTTTCCGGCCGTGAAAAAGGGGTTGGTGCAATCTATTGGCAGTCTGCCGTAAGCGCGAAAAAGACATTGGTTATATTATTATACTATAAATACTTGTTAGTGTAAAGGAGAAAATTTTCTTTTTTCGGTCTTTCCGTGCGTTTTTCGGCCGTTTTCGCGTCCGACCGCCGCGGAGAAGCCGAAAAAGGGAGCCCCGGCAAACGCCGGGACTCCGGAAAGGTGCGGTTGTTTCGGAAAAGGTGCGCCGGGATCAGCCCTGCAGGACCTTCTTCTTCAGCATGATGTAGTCGAGCGCGTCGATCTCGCCGTCGCCGTTGACGTCGGCTCTCAACATCTCATCGGCCGTCAGTTCGAGCGATCCGAGGATGCTCTTCTTCAGTTTGATGTAATCGACCGCGTCCAGTTCCCCGTCGTTGTTCAGGTCGCCGGGCAGCGTAACGGGATCGGGTTCAGGTGCATGATAGACTCTCATGAACGGAGCGATGCTCAGTTTTCCGTTCTGGACGTCGACGCCGTACAGGGCAACCTTGGTTCCCTTCGGGAAGTTCTTCGTCGCGTAGACTTTGTTCGGGTTGCCGGGCTGGCCGATGTCGCCGTGAACGGCAACCAGGACTTCGTCTTCCGCAAGCGTCACGTCGGGGGCTTTACCTCCGCCGGCGGCGTTTTTGGTGACGATGTAGCAGCCGTCCTCTTCGCTCCATTTCAGGAAGACGTTCTGCGTCCATTTCGCGTTGACGGCGCCGTCATTTTCTTTCAGGTTACCCGCTTCGTGCGTGAACACGCAACAGTCGTCGGAATAGACCGTCCGGTTGATGCCGGTGATGTAAACAGCGTCCGAGATCGGTTCAACCGACTGAACCGCTTCCAGTTCGGTCAGCCAGAGGAAACTGCCCTGAAGTTTGAATTCGAAGCGCACGTAACGGCAGCTGGCGGCCTGCTCCGGTTCGATCGTGATCCGGTAGGCGTTCCAGCCGAGTGCTGTGCTCTCATTGACCAGCACCCCGATTTCCGACGTTCCCTTTCCTTCGACCGACACGTCCTTGGCGGAAGCGCTGCCGACCTGCGTAAAGGTATTGCCGTCGTTCGAGACGGAAACGGTCACACCGCGCGGCGTGGAGATGCCCCAATCCAGCATTCTGGCCGCATGGATCACAAATTTCTGCACGGACTTCTGGGCGCCAAGATCCAGCGTAATGATCGGCGACCCCTGCCATGCACTGTAGGCCGTGCTGGTACCTTCCAGGCTATCCGCCGCTCCGTCCGTCAGACGCTTCAGATCGTCCACCAGGACGTTTTCGAAATTCGTATAATTCTTGCCGCCGTTCAGGTCGACCTTGTAGGACGCACCCTTGGAGAGGGAGATGTCCTGCTCGCCGCTCAGTGCGAGCCAGTAACGGAGGTCCTCCGTCGCTTTGGACACATCGGCACCGGTCGCTTCCGGATCGCCGAACACTTCCGTCGCGTAATCGTACGCCGATCGGATCTCTTCCAGGACTTCGAAGCTGTAGTCGCTGTACTTAATGCCGGCCGCGTTTGCGATCTGCGCATTCAGTTCGTCCTTGCCGGACTGGGCCGCCATCAGTTTCATCAGCAGGCGGCGCGCGTCGGACTCGACCGGATTCGGCTCCTTTTCGAGCATCGCGTCGATCTCGTCGAGCACGTCCTGCACGGCCGTTTCGATGTTCTCCGCTTTTTTCGCTGCTTCTGCGGCGTCTTTTAACGCCTTCGTGACAGTTTCGTTCGTGGCGGACGATTTCTTTACGATCAGGATGCAGTCAGAAACCGGACGGATATAGCCTTCCGTCACCATCAGATAACCGGGATTGCCCGATCCGTCATTCGCGGCATACATCTGCACAGAACCGCCGCCGTCCATACGGATGACGTCCACGCAGCCAAGGCTGATCATGGCTTTCGCCACGTCCTGCAGGGTCGCGCAGGGGCTGTTGCCCGTGCTGTAGGAACTGCCGTCGGTCGTCTGGCTGTCCGTCGTGAAGAAGACATAGGAGCCGTCCGCCTTGCGGCCGAACGCGGTCCAGCGGGCCTTCAGGTCGACCGAGTGGGTCCCGATGGAGGACTTGATCTGCGTCTGGTCGACGCCGTCCTTGACCAGCCAGCCGACGTTTTCGATGACGCTGTTTGCTTTTTCAATGATCTCGCGGGAGGCCTCGACGGTCTCGGTAACGGAGATGTTGATGCTGTCGCCGGCCTTCAGATTCTTCACGAACTTGGCATTCGGGGAGGTGGATTTGACAAAGATGTCGAACTTGTCGGACACGTCGTTGTATCCATCGGAAACCTGCGCGCCTTCCGTCGTTTCGGTCACGCTGATGACTTCGCCCTTCAGCGTTCCGCCGACGACAAGGTCGGTGTTGTCCAACTTTTTACAAAGCACGTTGTAGCCCATTACTTCCTTATGCGTATCCGTGACTCTGCCGCAGGAGGTGTCGAAGTAATAGAATCCGTTGCCCCAGTTGCCGGCGTTCTTCGTGCCGGAGGTCTTGTTGATGTAGTACAGGCTGCCGACGCTCTGCCCGTTGATGTACAAAGCGTAGTCGATCATGCTGTTGACGACCTGGAAGGTCCCGTCGCTCATGAATGCGACGACTTCGCAGGCGTCGCCCGCATGCGCGGACATAACTTTACCATTGGAAATGATATAGTCCACCAGCGTGCCGTACTGGCCGTTGCCGCCCTGGTCCATCGAGAAGAAGGACCCGTTGATGGCGCCGACCACTTCGTAGCCATATTTTTCAGCGGCGATTTCGGCATGGCCGCGCGACATTTCGCCATCGTTATTATTGTCATTATACGACACTGTCGCGCTGGTACCGGCATAGCCCATGAAGGCCATGGGGATATAGCCGTCCGCCGTGCTGAATTCCAGTGCGACCGCGTCGACGACGGTCTCGTTGACGCCGCTCTTCAGCGTGTATTTCTGGAACGTGACGTTTTCATTGACGTTCTGCTGGTCGCCGACCTTCGTGAACGCATACTTGCTCTCGTCCAGGCGCGTCAAGGCGAAAGCGACCGTACAGGACGCGACGAGCAGCACGGTCAGCAGGACCGCAAGAGCACGTCTTGCCGTTTTCATAATCATGGTGTCTGTCTCCTTATATGGTTTTTCTTTTTTCTATAACTATTATATAAAAATAGGCCTGCCGTGTCAATAGGAATTGTCTGTTTCAACGATGCTTTTTGCGCCGAAAAAGGCCGCCCAAACTTGACGGATTGCCCGTTTTGGAGTATAATGAGGAAAAATCCGGGAGGAGGAATGTCTTTTGCCGTCCGCATACGTCTATTTTGATTCCGCCGCTACGACGGCTCCGTGC
>JAGACN010000057.1 GCA_017614095.1 Clostridia bacterium
CGTTAATGAGAAGGTCGCTTCTCTTGCCGCAACAAGCGTTTTGAGGAATAGGGCTTCCCGTGGTACAACGGCTTTCGTGGTCCTTGGCTTCGGCTCCCCCGTACTCAGAACCCCACTACGTGAGTGGTGGGAGTAGTCAGCGTCATTCCGCTCAAGAAATAGATCCAACTGAAAAAAACGGAGGAAAAACCCGATGAAACTGAACTACAAACGCACTTTGCTGGTCGGATTCGCCTTTTTCCTGATCTGCACCTTCTGGACGGCGTACGACACGATCATCCCGAAGATCTTAACCGACCATTACGGCATGTCCCAGGCCCTGTCCGGCATCGTCATGGCGCTGGACAACATCCTGGCGCTCTTCCTGCTGCCCTTCTTCGGCTCGCTGTCGGACAAGACGCATACAAAGATCGGCAAGCGCAAGCCGTTCATCCTGGCCGGCACGATCGTTGCCGTGTGCGCGTTCGTCGCGCTGACCTTCGCGGACGCCGCGCAGCTGACGGCCGTCAAGAGCGTTTCCGCGATTGACGACCCGCAGGCCATGGCCATCGTGTACGAACAGACGGCGGATGAAGAGATCAAGACGCCGGACGGCGTACCGTTCAAGCTGTCTGCGCATTTCGGATCCGAAGAGGAATTCCTGAGCGTCCGCTCCTCCATCAGCGAATCCCGGATCTCCTCGGAAAAGGTCACCGTGACGTCGCCGGACGGCGTCAAACAGGACGTCGGCTCCAAGTACAAGACCCGCATCGTGACCTACGACGGCACGCAGTTCTGGCTCCGCAACCGCGAGACCGAGGCCGACGCCCTCATCGGCGACGCCATCACGGTCAACGGGACCGAGTATTCCCTCAGCGCGCTGTTCGCGGCGGGGAAGGGCTCGGACGACGGCGCCATGCCCGCGTTCAAGGAAGTCACGAACACCGTTTATACGAACTACGTGGCCCCTGCGCGTCAGGCGTACATCGGCTCCATCACGAAATCCAATCCCGCGCCGATCATCTGGTTCATGGTGATCCTGATGGTCGTCCTGCTAGCCATGTCCACCTTCCGCTCGCCAGCGGTGGCCCTCATGCCGGACGTGACCGTGAAGCCGCTGCGCTCCAAAGCGAACGCGATCATCAACCTGATGGGCACGCTGGGCGGCATGGTCGTGCTGGTCATGGGCATGGGCTTCGCCTTCAACACCTCCGCCATCGCGAATACCTTCCGCAGTTATTTCACATTCTTCCTCACCGTCGCGATCATCATGGTCGTCTCGCTGATCATCTTCATGATCACCGTCCGCGAGCCCAAGTGGACGGAAGAACAGGAGAAGGCGACCGCTCTGCTGGAAGCGAGCGGGGAATCCGGGAAAGAGGAGTCGGAAGAAGGCGACCGCAAACTGTCCAAAGCCGAGAAGCGCTCGCTGCTCTTCATCCTCGCCTCCGTCGTGCTGTGGTTCTTCGGGTATAACGCCATCACGAGCAAGTATTCCGTCTACGCGACCAGCGTGCTGGATCTGGACTACAGCACCACGCTGCTGATCGCGAACGCCGCCGCGGTCGTTTCCTACATCCCGGTCGGCATCATCTCTTCCAAGATCGGCCGCAAAAAGACCATCCTGGCCGGCATCCTGATGCTGGCGACCTCCTTCCTGGTGGCCTGCTTCATGCGGGTCGGCTCCTCCGCGCTGATTATGAACGTCATGTTCGCGCTGGCCGGCATCGGCTGGGCGACCATCAACGTCAACTCCTTCCCGATGGTCGTGGAACTGTCCAAGGGCAGCAGCATCGGAAAATACACCGGCTACTACTATGCGGCCAGCATGGGCGCGCAGGCCCTGACGCCCTTCCTGTCCGGCCTCTGCATGGACAGCCTCGGCATGACCTCGCTCTTCCCGTACGCGGTGATCTTCGTCATGCTTTCCTTCGTGACCATGCTCTGCGTCCGCCACGGCGACGCGAAACCCATTCCGAAAGACTCTCTGCTGGAGCAGATGGACGTCGGTGACTGACGATGCCGGCGCTGTGGATCTGCCTCGGCGCTGCCGGGGCGCTCTTCCTGCTGCTCGTTTTCCTCGTTTTTCCGGCTTTCCGCAGACATCCCGAACTCAAACGGATGGAAGGATTGCGCATCGCGCACCGCGGACTGCACGATCTGACGGACGGCTGCCCTGAGAATTCGCTTGCCGCCTTCCGGCTGGCGGCGGAGGAAGGGTTCGCGATCGAGAACGACATCCACCTGTCGAAAGACGGGGAAGTCGTCGTCTTTCACGACGACGATCTGAAACGGATGTGTGGCGTCGACGGCAAAGTCGAGGAAAAGACGCTGGCGGAACTGAAGGAACTTAAGCTGAACGGAACGGACGAACGGATCCCGACGCTGAAAGAGTGTCTGGATGCCGTGGACGGCCGCGTGCCGCTGCTGATCGAGTTCAAGGCTTTCTCGTCGGCAGGGAGCAGGGAACTGTGCGAAAAGGCGAACGGGATCCTGTCCGGCTACGAAGGCGTCTACTGGGTGCAGTCCTTCTACCCGATGTGCATGCGGTGGTATAAGAAAAACCGTCCGGACGTCTGCCGCGGACAGCTCGCCTCCGGGTTCTATCACGAAAAGTTTCCGCTGCCGCTGCTGGGCACGCTGGTCTTCAACTGTCTGGTCCGGCCGGATTTCGTTTCCTACGACGTGCTGACCCCCCGGAACGTCTTTCTGAATCTCTGCGTCGGACTCGGCGCGCAGCGTGTCTACTGGACCATCCGGTCGGAAGAGGTGCTGCTGAAAGCGGAAGACGTTTACGGCGGGAAGACCAGTATTTTCGAACTGTTCCGTCCGGATGCGCCGGATCGGAAAAATCCGGACAAAGGCTGAGGCTCTTTCCGAAAGTTGTCCTTGCCTGGGCGCGCTTTCATCGGGCAAACCGGATATCCGACTCAAGAAAACCGAAAAGGCTATGTCCCTTAAAAAAGGACAGCATAGCCTTCTTTTTGCGGTCGGATCGCAACGTCAAATCGCGATTTGTCAAATCTGGATTCAGCAGGCGGAATGGATGGCTCCGGCTTTCATATGCGCCCGGTTTGCTCTGCTATGCGCGACTGGTCTCGGACGGTCTTTCCCTTTTGGCAAAGTGAACAAAAGAATATATCAAATATTAGATAATATGAGAGAAAAACGGGATTGCATTTTGACCGGATATATGATAAGATATGGACAATCGGTTAATTTGTGCTTTCGTTCGTAAAGCAAGGAATTTTCCGAATTTCATTACATATCTCACAGGAGGGATCTGTTATGCAACCGATGAACTGGTGGCTGATCGTTGCGGGATTGATCATCCTCGCGATCTGCTACGTCATCTTCAATTACTTCCGCATCCGCCGGATGAAGGAAGGAACGCCGGAAATGATCGAAATGGCCGGTATTATCCGGTCCGGCGCCTCGACCTTCATGAAGACGGAATACAAGACGATCGCGATCGTCGTCGTCGTTCTGGCGGCCGTCTTCTCGCTCTTTATCGAGAAAACGGCGGGCATCACGTTCCTGATGGGCGCGACCATGTCCAGCATCGTCTGCGTGCTTGGCATGCGCAGCGCGACCTATGCCAACGTCCGCACCGCCAACAAGGCGCGCGAGACCCGCTCGATCGGCGAGACCGTCAAAGTGGCTCTGTGCGGCGGCAGCATCTCCGGACTGTCCGTTCAGGCGTTCGGCATGCTCGGTCTGGTCCTGATCCTCATCCTCTTCAACAACGACGTCACCACGGAATCCACGGGCGCGCTGCTTGCGAAAGAGGGCTTCGGCTTCATCAAGATCAGCGCGATGGAATGCAACCCGACCATCATGCGCATCACGACCTACTCCCTCGGCTGCTCGCTGGTCGCCATGTTCAACCGCGTGGCCGGCGGCAACTACACCAAGGCTGCGGACATCTCCTCGGATATCCTCGCGAAGATCCGTCACGATATGCCTGAAGACGACTCCCGCGTTCCGAACGTCGTCGCGGACTTCATCGGCGACAACGTCAACGATATCGCCGGCAACTGCTCCGACCTGCTGGAAAGCTTCGTCGCGACGATGGCTGCCGCCATCATGATCGCGGTCTCCCTGTTCAGCAAGACCGAAGGCGCTTCGAACAAACTGCTCATCAACACGGTCATCTTCCCGATCATCCTGGCCGGCGGCGGCCTGCTCGCCTGCCTGGTCGGACTCGGATTCGCGGCCGTCAAGAAAATGGGCAACAATCCCTCCCGCGAACTGAACCTCGCGACCTACATCTCCGCCGGCCTGACGCTGGCCATCGGCGCCGGCGCCTGCTTCCTGATGTTCGGCGGCGACGTCCAGCTCTATGACAGCTGGATCCTCGGATGGGCTTCTCCGCTCGTCTCCGCCGCACTCGGCATCGCCAGCGGCGTCGCCATCGGCATCATCACCGAATACTACACCTCCGCGGATTTCAAACCCACCAAGAAGATCGCTGAAATGGCGACCGAAGGCGAAGCGTTCGTCGTCACGAAAGGCGACGCGGTCGGATCCCGTTCCGTCATGCTTCCCATTCTGGTCATCGGCGTTGCCCTGTTTGCCTCCGGTAAGCTGTGCGGCGCGTACGGCATCGCCATCGCGGCCCTCGGCATGCTGTCCTTCGTCGGCGCGACCGTCTCCATCGACGCGTTCGGCCCGATCGCGGACAACGCGGGCGGTCTGGCGGAATCCTGCCATCTGGATGCGGACGTCCGCGTGATCACGGACAAGCTCGACTCCGTCGGCAACACCACC
>JAGACN010000058.1 GCA_017614095.1 Clostridia bacterium
ACGGCTGTCGTTAAGGCTTCCCGCCGCGATCTGCCTGTCCTTGTCGCGAAAGGGATGGACGGTGCGACGACGGTCACTACGACCATGATCATCGCCCATATGGCTGGCATTTCCGTATTTGCGACCGGCGGCATCGGCGGCGTTCACAGAGGCGCCGAAGTAACGATGGACATTTCCGCCGATCTGGAGGAGTTGGCGCATACGCCGGTCATGGTCGTCTGCGCAGGCGCGAAGTCCATATTGGATCTTGGCTTGACGCTGGAATATCTGGAGACGCACGGAGTTCCGGTCATCGGCTACGGGACGGAGGAACTGCCCGCTTTCTATACCCGTACGAGCGGACACAAGGTGGACTACCGTCTGGATTCGCCTGAAGAACTGGCTGCCGCATTCAAAGCGCAGCGGGATCTCGGGTTTGAAGGCGGAATGCTGGTCGCCAATCCCATTCCGGAAGCCTATTCCATGGACCGTTCTGAGATCGACGCGGCCATTGACAAAGCCGTCATGCAGGCAAACGAACTTGGCATCAAAGGCAAGGAAACGACGCCCTATCTGCTGGCGAGCATCAAGGAGATCACCGGCGGCAAAAGCCTTGACGCCAATATCCAACTGGTCCTGAATAACGCGAAACTGGCCGCGCGGACCGCGGCAGTGCTGGCAAAACTTCCAAAATGAACGAACGCGATCTGTCCGAATGGCGCGCGCGGCTTTTGAATGCGCGTGCGGAAGGCCATGCATGGTCCTGGAAGGACGCCTCCTTTCTCGCCGGCATACGGGACGCTCTCCGGTCGGTCGATCCGCATCGGGACGGGGAAGACCTCCTGTACCTCTCCGAATCGGTTGCCGAAGAGCTCGGCGCCGCTTACGAGGAGGCGGACCGGATGGCTTACGCGGCCGAATTTTATTCGCTGGCTGTCCGACTGATGGCGGAACAGGCCAGACGGTTTGGGGACGGATCCGGACAGATGGCCCCCATCCTGGTGAAAGCCGTCCGTGCACGGAATTATTATTCCGACGACGACTGCGGCGACCTGCGCAGCTGCGCGGCTGTCTGTCTGGGAGATGCTGCGGACGACGTGATGGATTACGCGCTGTCCGAGCGGCGTGTCCTGATCCACGACCCGGTGGAGTCGACGGCTGCTTATCTGAATGTGATCGATGTCGTCGAAGAGAAACTCGAGTCCGCTTTCGGCGGTCGGACAGGCTCCCCCGGTGAGCGGTGGACCGTCAAGAAAGGGATACTGGACGAGAATGGGATCCGGTGGCGTTCGCCTGCGGACTGTAATCCGTCCATTCGTTTTTGTTAAGTATGAAACTGATTTTATCTTCCAACGATTTTTCGCGTCCGGATACGCGGGCATGCATCTTCGCAAACCTGCCCTTGCCGGTATCGGAATGCCGCCTTTTGTATATCCCGAATGAGAAAGTATCCGAAAAACAAATGAAAAGCAGCCGATTCCAGGAAAAGTGTTCCCGGTACGGTTTCCGGACGGAGCGCGTTGCCGTCCTGAACTATTATCACCCGGAATCGATCGCGGACTTCCGTCCGGATGTCGTCTATCTTGGCGGCGGGAATACGTTCTCGACCCTCGCGCGGATCCGGGATCACGGGTTTGCGGATACCCTTTGCCGTCTCATCAAAAACGGCGCCGTTTATATCGGAGGCAGCTGCGGTGCGCATATCGTCAGCGCGGATATCCAGCACGTAAAGGCGTTTGACGAGGACCGCGTCGGTTTTACCGATTACAGCGGGCTCGGCCTGTTTTGCGGCGTACTGGTCTGTCATTATTCGAAAGACCGCGAGCCGGTCTATGAGAAACTGTTGCGGGAAAGCCGCTATCCGGTCTATGCGCTCCGGAACGGCGATTCTCTCGTTGTCGAAGACGGCATTGTGACAGTTGTCCCGTGTGACGAGACGATTCCGGAGGAACAGTCGATATGACCTTTTCCAAGCAGACCCATTCCGAATCGGACAGACGACCTTTCAAGGTCCTGTTCCTGGATATCGACGATACGCTGCTGGATTTCGAGGCCAACGCCCGTCTGGCTATGAAAAATGCCTTTTTGGATTTTGGACTTCCGTTTTCCGAACGTTCCTTCCGGCTGTTCGAAGAACGCAACCTCGCTTTGTGGAAACGGCTCGAACGGAAAGAGATCACCAAGCAGGAACTGTTCTATCTGCGCTGGCGGATCATCTTTTCCGAATTGGGTCTTGACGCCGATCCGGACGCGTTCGAGCAAAGCTTCTTAAAAGGACTGGAAAACGCGGTCGTGCCCATTCCCGGAGCCGCCGAACTGGTGGCAAAACTTTCCGGGACCTACCGTTTGTGCGCCGCGAGCAACGGCATGCGACACCAGCAGGTCGAACGCCTGAAGAAGGCCGGGATGTACGGGGCGATGGAGCATGTTTTCGTGTCCGAAACGATCGGCTTCGAAAAACCGTCCGCTCCGTTCTTCGACTACTGCTTCCGCGTCCTTAGGGACGTCAAGCCGGAGGAGACGCTCATGATCGGCGACTCCGTGACGGCGGACATCAAAGGCGCTCTGGCATACGGCATTCCCTGCATCTGGTTCGACCGCTACCGGACGCGAGCGACCCCGCCCGAAGGCGTGCTTGCCGCGGTTCAGGACCTGAACGAACTCTACGATTATCTCTGATTCTTCAAGGTGAACTATGTACAAATACGAGATGCATCTGCATACGACCGCCTGCAGCCCGTGCGCCGTTTCGCCGATGGAATCCTACGTTTACCGGGCTAAGGAACTCGGCTATGCGGGATTCGTCGTGACCAACCACCTGAATTTCCGATGGAAAGAGGAATCCGGGCTCTCGCTGAAGGACGCCTGGGAAACGCATATCCAGCGCTACATCGACGACTGGAAGAACGGATACGATCTTGGGCGGACGATGGATGTGGACGTCCTGTTCGGCGTGGAGGCCGGCATCGGGCACGGAAAAGAAGCGCTCATCTACGGACTGGACCCGTCGGCACTGAAAAAGGAATACCGCTTCTCGCAGTATTCCACACGCGAAAAATCCGATTTCGTCCATGCGCACGGGGCCTGGTTCGTCGCGGCGCATCCCTTCCGCCACCGCTGGTATATCTCGGAAGAAGACGCGGAAACGCCGCCGGAAATCGAGCTCTACGACGCGCTCGAAGTGTATAACGAAGGGAACCTTCCCGGTGAGAACCCGCGCGCGCAGGCGCTGGCCGACGAGCACGGACTCGCGGGCATCGGAGGGGGAGACGTGCACGATGTCAACAAGTTCGGAAACAGCGGGATGGCATTTGAGAAACGCCTTCGTTCCCAAGACGATCTGCTGCAGACGCTGAAGGAAGGCGCATACCGGATCCTGATCCGCGGACAGTCCGGACTTCCGATCGAATGAGCGGCACCATAACGAAAGGCTGAAGCCAAATACCGGTTCTTCTCCGGCAGCTTCAGCCGCTTTTTGTTTTGCTTTCGTTTTTTGTCAGGCTTCCTTCAGACACTGCAACGCGCGCAGGATGCCGTATTTGCCGGATTCGTAGGTCAGCCCACCCTGCAGGAAAACGCGGTACGGCGGACGCAAAGGTCCGTCCGCGGAGAGCTCGATGGAGGATCCCTGGACGAACGCGCCGGCGGCCATGACCACCTCGTCGTGATAGCCGGGCATCGCCCAGCCTTCCGGGGTCACATAGCTGTCGACGGGCGATCCGTTCTGGATGCCCTTGCAGAAGAGGAGCATCTGCTCTCTGGATCCGCAATCCACCGTCTGGATGATATCCGACCGTCTTTCGGTCCCGGCCGGACTGCATTCGTAGCCCGCGAGTTCGAACAGCCGGGCCGCGAAATGTGCCGTTTTCAAGGCCTGGCAGACGGTATGGGGCGCGTAGAAGAGGCCCTTGATCATCTGCTTTGTCGTCCCGAACGACGCGCATACTTCGAGTTCGATGCCGGGAACGGAGAGCCGGTAGGAGGCAAGTTTTACCGCTTCCTCCGTTCCGACGACGTATCCGCCAGATTCCGCCATGCCGCCGCCCGGGTTCTTGATGAGCGAACCGACCAGCAGGTCGGCTTTCGGTTCCTCCGTCTCGACGAATTCCCCGTAGCAGTTGTCGATCATGAAGAGGACGCCCGGATAGCGCCGGACGAGGTCGTGCAGTTCGTTGAGTTCGCCGACGGTCAGCGTCCGACGGTCCTCGTACCCTTTGGAGCGCTGCGCGTAGACCAGCCGGACGGGTTCCCGGTCCAAACGGGCGCGGACGGCATCCAGATCGAGTACCGAGCGGTCGATCAGGTCGATCTGCTCGTAGCGGACGCCGAACTCGGCCAAAGACCCTTCGCAGGGGACGATGCCGATCACGGAGTCCAGCGTGTCGTACGGTTTCCCGGTGACGGAAAGCATCGTGTCGCCCGGGCGCAGGACGCCCTGGAGCGCGACGGTCAGCGCATGCGTGCCGGACAGGATGCTGCAGCGGGCAAAGCCCGCTTCGTAGCCGAAAACGTCCGCGAACAGGCGGTCGCACAGATCGCGTCCGTCGTCGTTGTAGCCGTATCCGACCGTTCCGTTGAAATGCCGTTCGGACAGCCGATTCCGTTCGAACGCGCGCAGCACCTTGACCGTATTGGCTTCGGATACGCTGTCCAGATACTTGAACTCTTCTTCCAGCTCGCGTTCGGCACGGCCGGCCAGTTCAAGCAGTTCCTTGCTGAATCCGTCCATCAGGCCATTCCGTTCTCGACGAAGGCGATCAGCAGATCCGCGCAGGCCTGCAGATCCTTGAAGTCGACGGTCTCGACCGGGCTGTGGATGTAGCGGGCGGGGATGGAGATGCATCCGGCCGCGCAGCCTTCGCCGGCGATCTGTATGGACGAGGTGTCCGTTCCGCCGTAGGGAAGGACTTCGTACTGGTACGGGATCTCCTTCTGCTCGGCCAGTTCGGTCAGACGGTCAACGATGCAGGGGGCGCACAGGACGGAACTGTCCTTGATCTTGATGGCGACGCCTCCGCCGAGTTTGGTGACCGGACGTCCGTCGCCGCATTCGTCCGCCGCCGTCACGTCCAGCGCGATGCCGTAGTCGGGCATGATGCGGAACGCGGCCGTCTTGGAGCCGCGGCAGCCCACTTCCTCCTGGACGGTGAACACGAACCAGGTGTCGTAGGCCGGCTTACCGGCATGCAGCGCGGCATAGACGGAAAGGACGCAGCCGATGCGGTCGTCGTAGGCTTTCGCCGTATAGCGGGTGCCGCTCAGACGCTGCAGGGAAGGCTCGACGGCGCACAGGTCGCCGACTTTCACTTTCTTTTCGGCGGCTTTCTTGTCCTTTGCGCCGATATCCACGACCAGTTTCTTCGGGGTCAGATCGGCCGGCTTCACGTCGTGCTCGGGAACGATGACGCCGTGCAGTCCGTTCAAGAAGCGGACTTTATGGAAGGAGGAGGCCACCGCATTGATGCCGCCGACGGGGGCAACGTAGACAAAGCCGTCGCTGTTGATGCCGGTCACGACAAATCCGATCTCGTCCATATGGGACGCGATCATCAGCTTTTTGGAGGAATCTTTCCCTTTGCGCAGGACCAGAAGATTGCCCATCGGATCGACGAACGCGTCGTCCGCGACGCCCTTCAGCTCCTCGCGGATGACTTCCGCGAGTTTCTTTTCCATTCCGGAAACGGAGAAAATATTCAAAAACGATTTCGTAAGATTCAGCATATCTAGTTGATCCTTTCCAAAACATGTTTGACGAGCATGCCCACGGACAGCAGGTCCTCTTTTGCGGCCACGCTGCTTGCGGAATGAATGTAGCGGGTCGGTGCGGATATGGCCAGCACGCGCGCGCCGGCGGCTCCGGTCTGGAACGACCGCGCGTCGTTTCCGCCCGCGACGATGTTCTTCAGCTGACAGGGGATCCCGTTTTCCTTTGCGGTCTCGAGTGCGAGTGCGACCAGTTCCTTGTCATAGATGGTCCCGTTGTCCATATGCGAGATGACGGCGCCGCCGAATACCTTGCATGCGCATTTTTCGTCCGGAACGCCGGCGATGTCTCCGGCGGTGGTGGACTCCAGCACGATGGCGATGTCCGGCTGGATCTCGTAGCAGACTTCTTTTGCGCCGTCGCATCCGATCTCTTCACAGGTGTCGAACGCAAAATAGGTGTCGTATTCCAGATCCGAGCGGATCAGGTCCACCATGACGGCGCAGCCGAACCGGTCGTCCAGGGCTTTGGACTTGATCAGTTTCCTGTCCTCGCCGAATTCCTCGAACGAGGTGTCGAAGACCATGCAGTCGCCGATCTGTACCAGTTTGGCGGCGCTTTCACGGTCCTTGCACCCGATATCCACCAGCATCTCGGACACGGGCTCGCAGACGCCGCGTTCGTCCTTCTTCTGCATATGGATTGCCTTGGAACTGACGACTCCGATCTGACCGTCCTTGCAGAAGCGCAGGCGTCTGCCGCTGATCACCCGGCGGTCGATCCCGCCGATCGTATCAAAATGGATGTAACCTTCGTCAGAGATGTGCGTCACCATGAAGCCGACTTCGTCCATATGTGCGGCGACGAGCACTTTTTTGCCGTCCGCGCGGGAGTGTTTTCCTTTTTTGAAGACGATCAGGTTGCCGTTCGGATCGGTCCTGTATTCGGCTCCGGACCCTTCAATCTCCCGAATGACTTTCCGGCGCACTTCTTTCTCCAGTCCGGACGGAGCCGGGATGTCGCAGAATTCTTTCAGCTTTGCCCAGAATTGTTCCATCAGTCATCCTCCTTTCCGAGGTACGGCAGCTTGCGGAGAAACGCCGCAAGCAGATCGGATGCGGCACGGCAGTCGTTCAGGTCCACGATCTCATTTGCCGTGTGCATATTCTTGAGCGGAATGGAGATCAGACAGACCGGAATGCCGCCACGGGCCGTCTGGATCGCGTTGGAGTTGGTCCCGGTATTGCCGGATTCGCCCAGCAGCTGCAGCGGGATGTTTTCCCGCTTTGCGAGCGCGTGAACGGCTTCGCAGAAGGTGCGGTTCGTCTGGGGTGCGTAGGAGAGAACGCATCCGCCGCCCATCGTAATGCATTTCCGGTCTTCCGGCGCGCCGGGCGTATAGGCGTGGCAGACGTCCAGGACGAACCCGAAATCGGGCCGCAGGCGGTAGGCGGTCGTCCGCGCTCCGGCGATGCCGGTTTCCTCACGTGCGGAAAACTGGAAGGCAACGTCGATGTTCAGGTCTTCGCCCTTGACCAGTTCGATCGCGCGCAGGATCGAGGCGGCGCAGATGCGGTCGTCGAAATAGGGGCTGACCGCCGTGTGGCCGTTGATCTTCGCGCAGGGAGACTTGAAACTGACGAACGTGCCGATCCGGACGATCTTTTCCAGCGTCTCTTTGGAGTAGCCGGTGTCGATGCAGAAGTCAGACATCTTCATCGGCTTTTCGGATTCGCCGCGCTCCTGGAGATGCGGGGGCTTGCTGGCGAAGACGCCGGCGATCGTCTGCTTTCCGTGGATCCAGACTTCGGACGCGGACAGGATCTTCTCGGAGATGCCGCCGACCGGAGCGACTTTCAGGAATCCGTTGTCGCAGACGGCGGTGACAACGAACCCGATGGTGTCGAGATGAGCGTCCATCAGAACGGTTTTTGCATCTTTCCTGCCACATCTGCGTATCCCGTAGAAGGAGGACACGGGCGTGAAGCCGAACTCGTCAAACAGATCTCCGTAGGTCTCCTTCAAATATGGGAACGAACGCTCTTCCTCGCCGGAAACACCCGGGACCTGCGTCAGGGTCTCGGCGATCTCATAAATACGTTCCATAGACCGATTCCTTTCTATGATGGTAATTCGTTGACCAGGGCTTTGAACACGTTGCCGCGTTCCTCAAAGTTCCTGAAGCGGTCGAAACTGGCC